>JBDKIJ010000167.1:0-8830 GCA_039797155.1 Gemmatimonadota bacterium
CCTGCCGCGGCACGCGCACTCCTCGACTCCGCCGGATGGCGTGATGCCAATGGTGATGGGGTGCGCGAGCGACGCGGCATCCCGCTCGCCTTCGAGATTCTCGTCCCGAATTCGAGTCAGACGCGTCAGCGCTACGCCGTGCTGCTGCAGGCGCAGTATCGCGCGATCGGCGTCAAGGCGACGCCGCGCGTACTCGATGTGAATGCCTTGATTACCCGCATCGACGCCCACGACTTCGATGCGTACACGGGAAGCTGGCAGACCAGCCCAGGGCTCGTTGGCCTGCGGCAGACCTGGAGCTCAACCGGCACCGGCAACGCGGGACGCTATGCCAGCGCCGCCTTCGATGCAGCGGTGGACAGCGCGCTCTCCACATTCGATGGGCAGGCGGCCCGTAGCTATTGGAGCCGCGCGTTCCAACAGATCATCGATGACGCCCCAGCGGTCTGGCTCTATGAGCAGCGCATGCCCGTCGCGGTGCATCGCCGCTTTCAGATTCCGCCGCTACATCCCACCGGCTGGTATCGCGACCTCGCCCGGTGGCGCATCGACCCCACGCAACGCATCGAGCGGGATCGCCTGCCCGTATCGTCCACCACCGACTCGACACCGCGCTGATGCTGCGTCGCAGCGGCGCGGCGCTGATGCAACTGGCCGTTGTCATGGTGACGGCGGCATCGCTCGCGTTTCTCTGTCTGCAGCTGGCGCCGGGTGATCCGGCCACGGCACTTGGTGAAGGGTTGCCGGTCGCGGTGCGAGAGCAGCTGCGCGCGCGCTACGGGTTTGATGCACCCATCGGCGTGCAGTACCTGCGATGGCTGCAGTCCCTGCTCGTCGGCGATTTCGGCTGGTCGACGTCACAACATCGCCCGGTCATCGACGTGCTGGCCGATGCCATCCCCAACTCGCTGCGGCTGGTCATCCCGGCGTTCATGGTGAGTGTGCTGGCGGGTACCCTCATCGGGGTGTGGCAGGCGGTGCATCGTGGTACGCGCCGCGATCGCACGGCATCCGCGCTGCTGCTCGTCGTGTACTCCGCGCCGGAGTTCTGGCTGGCGACGTGGTTGATCATCCTCTTCGCCGGCGTCTGGCCGATCCTCCCACCGTCCGGCATCAGCAGCGTGTGGGCTCGGCATTTGTCGCCGCTCGGTCAGGTCACGGATGCGCTACGGCATCTGATTCTGCCGGTGCTGGCCATCGCCCTCGTGGGTACCGCGACGCTGGCGCGCCATCAGCGGGCCAGCATGCTCGACGCCCTCGCCCTGCCCTTCATGCGGAGCGCGCGCGCCAGCGGGTTGTCGCGTGGACGTCTTCGCTACGTCGCGTGGCGCCATGCCGTGCTCCCCGTGCTCACGATGGCCGGCGTATTGCTGCCATCGTATCTGGGCGGGCTGATCTTCATCGAACAGATCTTTGCGTGGCCCGGTCTGGGCTACACCATGTTGCGCGCCATCGGGGCACATGATTATGCCGTGGTCGCCGCCGTCGTCATCGTCGGGAGCGGACTCACGGCAACGTGTACCATGCTCGTGAAGGGCGCGGTGCACGTGCTGGATCCGCGGCAGCGCCAAGTGATGCACCATGGGATGCACCATGCGGGACCCGTGCACCGTCGACCCGCGTGATCGTGCGCCCCGTGAACGACCTCGCCACCTGGTGGCAACGGCCCGCCATACGATGGCTTCTCGTCATCGCGTCGATCACGATCGCTGCGCCATGGTGTGCCCCATACGATCCCAATACCCCGCTGGACCTCGTGGCGCTGGCCAGCCGATCCCCATCGTGGGCGCACCCCTTCGGCACCGATCCGTACGCGCGCGATGTCCTGAGTCGCACCCTGCATGGAACACGGGTGACCGTGCTCATCGCCCTCAGTGCGGCGTTGCTGAGTACCCTGATCGGCACGGTGTATGGCGCCTTCGCAGGATTCGCCCGCCCATGGCTGCGACTCGTGCTGGATCGCATGATTGATGTCGCCCTAGCCTTGCCGCGCGTGCTGATCGTGCTGGCCATGACCGCCGTTCTGGGACCACTGCCCCCCGTGGCACTCGCGATGCTGATCGGGGTCACCGGATGGTTCACCACCGCACGACAAATCACCGACACGGTGAGCGCGCTTCGCGGTCGCGAATTCACGATGGCCGCTGTGGCGCTGGGCGTACCGTGGGCGCGTGTTGTCCGCGTGCACCTGGTCCCGCATTTCCTGCCGGTGCTGGTCGTGAGCAGTACCTTTGGCGTCGCGAATGCCATCGCCCTTGAAGCGGGATTGAGCTTTCTTGGTCTCGGATTGCAACCACCGACCGCAAGTTGGGGCGCCATCATGCACGACGGAGCCGGCATGATCGACACGCACTGGTGGTTGACGGTGTTTCCCGGAGCGGCGACTGCACTCACCGTGCTCGTCGCCAATCATGTGGGCGATCGCTTGCGTGATCACTTCGCCCCCGACCACGTTCTCGCGACCGACACGCTCTCCCTTCCCCGCGCCAACACCGCGTGACCGTCTCCGTGACCGTCTCCGTGCCCCGCTCCGCTGCGCCGCTTCTGGCGATCGAATCACTCCGCGTCCTCTTTCCGGGAGCCACCGGAGAGATCCCGGTCGTGGATGATGTGAGCCTCACGATCGCCCATGGCGAGATCGTCTGTCTCGTTGGCGAATCGGGCAGCGGCAAGTCGCTGACCGCCCTGTCCGTCTTGCGCCTGATTCCATCACCGGGACGCATTGGGGCAGGCACACGGATCCGCTTCGCGAACGAGGAGCTGCTCGCGCTCGACCATGAGGCGCTGCGCGCGATCCGTGGACGGCAGGTTGGCATGGTGTTTCAGGAGCCCTCCGCGGCACTCAATCCCGTGCTCCGCATCGGCACCCAGCTGGTCGATGCAATTCGCGCGCACGTCCGTTGCAATCGCTCCGAGGCGTGGAAGCGTGCCGTCGATGCACTCGCGAGCGTCGGGATCGCGGATCCGGAAACGCGGGCACGGCAATATCCGCACGAGCTTTCGGGCGGCATGCGACAGCGGGTCGTGCTGGCCATGGCGCTGGTCCACGCCCCGCCGTTGCTGATCGCCGATGAACCAACAACGGCGCTTGATGTGACGGTGCAGGCGCAGATCCTCGACCTGCTGCGTCGGGCCGTCGCCGAGCGCGACATGGCGCTGCTGCTGATTACGCACGATCTCGGCGTGGTCGCGGAGATGGCGACTCGTGTGCTGGTCATGTATGCGGGGCGCCTGGTCGAAGAGGCGCCGGTCGAGACAATTTTCACGCAGCCGGCGCATCCGTACACGCAGGCGTTGCTGGCCGCGGTACCGTCGCTCGCCACCGCCGGAGAGCGACTGGTGACCATCGCCGGTCAGGTGCCGGCGCCCGGGTCGGTCGTACGGGGCTGCGCCTTCCGCGCGCGCTGCCCACACGCCATCGCCATGTGCGAGTCGGAGGCTCCACCGCTGGTGCAACTGGGATCCGCCCATCGCGTACGGTGCCACCTCGCGCACGAAAGCATGCAGACACCAGCCGCACGCGAGGGGACGCCATGATGTCGCAGCGGGCGCTCCTCGAAGTCCGGCACCTCGTGAAACAGTACGCCGTGCGGCGTGGGCTGCTCGCCCGCCCGACGCCCGTGGTGCACGCCGTTGACGACGTGTCTTTCGATATTCACCCCGGTGAGACGTTGGCGTTGGTGGGGGAATCCGGGTGCGGCAAGACCACGACGGCACGTGCGGTGCTGCGCCTCATTGAGCCCACGTCGGGGACGGTGCGTTTCGATGGGATCGATCTCGGCGGGCTGGATGCGCGCGCATTACGCGCCATGCGCCGGCACATGCAGATCGTCTTTCAGGACCCGTACAGCTCGCTGAATCCGCGCATGACAGTCGGCGACGCCATTCGGGAAGGGTTGACGGTGCATGGGCTCGCGGACGGGCGCACGGCAGACGCGCGCGTCGCGGCCCTGCTCACCGAGGTGGGGCTCCATCCGGACCACGCAACGCGGTATCCGCACGAGTTCTCCGGTGGGCAACGGCAGCGGATCGGGATCGCCCGCGCATTAGCGGTCGAACCACGCCTGCTGGTGTGCGACGAGCCGGTGTCGGCACTTGATGTGAGCGTGCAGGCGCAGATCATCAACCTCTTGCGCGACCTGCAGCGCGAGCGCGGCCTGGCCTATCTGTTCATCGCGCACGATCTCGCCGTCGTGGCCCACATGGCCGACCGCGTCGCCGTGATGTACCTCGGCCGCATCGTGGAACTGGCACCACGCGCCGCGCTGTTCGCGATGCCACGCATGCCCTACACGCAGGCGCTGCTGTCCGCCATTCCGCAGGTGTCCCCGACACGTCTCGCGTCGCGTCTCGCGGCCCGTGATGCCGGACAGCGTGTTGCCGGTCCCGGTCGTATTCTTCTGGCCGGCGACCCCCCGTCGCCGACCGATCCGCCGTCGGGATGCGTCTTTCATCCCCGCTGTTTCCATCCTCGAAAGGATGCGGCCTGCACTCAGCAGGTCCCGCCGCTCGAGGAAAAGTCCCCGGGGCACTTCGTCGCGTGCCTCAAGGAACCGTCCCACTCAACCCCCGTCCGCTGATGTCCGACTCCACCGCCCCGACCCGCGATACCGGATTCTTCGGCCATCCCCGCGGTCTCGGTCTGCTGTTCATGACCGAAATGTGGGAGCGCTTCTCGTACTACGGACTCCGTCCGCTGCTCGTCCTGTTCATGGCGGCTGCGCTGGCAGACGGCGGCTTCGGCTTCGAGCGTACGCAGGCGTCGGCCATCGTCGGCATCTATGCGGCCTGCGTGTATCTCGCGTCGCTCCCTGGCGGTTGGATCGCCGACCGGTGGCTCGGACTCCGTCGCGCCATTCTGATCGGCGCCATGCTCATCACCGGCGGGCATCTCGCGATCGGTGTCTCGGGGTTCGCCGGGGCGGGGATCGGGAAGTCGTTCTTCTTTCTGGGCCTCGTGCTCATCGTGCTGGGCACCGGACTCCTCAAGCCGAACATCTCGGCGATCGTCGGCGATCTCTATCCGGAAGGTGGCGCCCGTCGCGACGCCGGCTTCTCGATCTTCTACATGGGGATCAATGTCGGCGCCTTCGTTGGGCAGCTGATCACCGGCTACCTCGGCGAACGCGTGAGCTGGCACTGGGGCTTCGGTGCGGCCGGTATCGGTATGGCCTTCGGTCTGATCCTCTTCTGGACGAAGGCCAAGGCAATGCTGGGGCCCATCGGTGAGGATATCGTGCGCGATCCGGATCCCGCGGTGCAGGCGAAGCGGGAGTCCACCGTACGCACCACGACCATCGGTGGCTTGATGGTTTTGGCGGCGGTGTTTGTACTCGCCTCGATGGGGATCATCACGATCGACCCGCAGGCCGTGGGTGGGGCGATGACGTTCGTGCTCGTCGGTCTGGCGGTGGCGTTCTTCGCCTACATCTTCGCCTTCGGCGGACTGACGCGGGACGAAAAGCTGCGCTCCGTGGTGATCTTCGTGCTGTTCGTCTTTGCTGCGATCTTCTGGGCGGCCTTCGAGCAGGCGCCGACCTCGCTGCAGCTGTTCGCGAACGACTTCACCGACCGCCGGATGTTCGGCTTCGACATTCCGGCCACCTGGTTCCAGTCGGTCAACTCCGCGTTCATCATCCTCTTCTCGCCGCTCTTCGCGGCGATGTGGGTGGGGATGGCCAAGCGCGGGATCGATCTCTCGAGCCCGACGAAGTTTGCGATGGGACTCGCCTTCGCCGGCATCGGCTTCATGCTGATGGTCGTCGCCGCGAATGCCGTCGTGGCGAGCAACGGCCAGACGCTCGTGTCGCCGTGGTGGCTGATCTTCAGCTACATGTTCCAGACGATCGGCGAACTCTTCCTGAGCCCGGTCGGCCTCTCCTCGATGACGAAGCTGTCGCCGCGCCGGTACGTGGGACAGATGATGGGGATCTGGTTCCTCGCCGCGTCGGTCGGCAATCTGGTCGCCGGGCTGGTGGGCGGACACGTCGACCCGAGCAAACTCGAGCAGACACCGGCGGTGTTCAACGGGACCGCGATGGCCCTCTTCGTCGCGGCCGGTATCCTTGGCCTCCTGATCGTGCCGATCCGCCGCATGATGGCGGACAGCAAATAATTACGGCCAGGTAAACAGCGACGCCGGAGCCGTGCGTTCGCGGGACTGCTCGACATCCCGCGGATCACGCCAGAACACACGGCTCCGGTCGAGCCCGGTGACGCGCACTTCGAAGCGCCGCCGCGGATCGGTACTGATCGGCACGGCAAAGTCCACGCGCCACAAGCGGCGCGATCGCGGCGGCACGGCGGCCAGCACGGACACGCCAACCGCACTGCGCCACGGCGTGTCGGTGGCATAGGGCACCGACCGCTCGGCCCACAAACGCCCCGTTTCGAAAAAGCCGGCGAGCCCGAGGTCGGCGACGTTGAGCCGCGTGGGAATGACCAGCCGCTGCTCGCCGCGCAGCACGAGACGGCGCGCGCCGCCGATTTCCGAACGACGATGGCCGAGGAGGCCTCCCTCAGGATCGGACAGTGAGAGTTGGAAGGGCACTTGCATTCGGCGTCCCGTCGCCCACTCGGCCTGCAACACCGTGGTCTGCCGCACCGCCGGACGGAAATACCACGCGGCCCGTCCGCTCCCGATGATGTTGTCCCAGCGATGCAGGGTGCGATCGTACCGTGCTTCGGTAATGCCCTGCGCGCCCGCAAACCATTTCTGCCCACCGGCGCCGAGATAGAGATTGGTGGCCACGAATTGATCGCGATCGCGTGCCGAGCCGATACCGAGCGATTGTCCGAGCACGAGCCCGAACTGCAGACCGACGCGAATGTCCTGCGCACCGGTCAGTGCGTCGAACCCCTGCACGCGCACGAACCGGATTGCGCGAACGCCGAGCAGCGCGTTCGCCCGCACGACCTGCTGCTGTCGGAACGCGAGCGTTGGCCCTGCCACCGTATCCGGCTTCACACCCTCGCGCGTGAGCATGACGGGCATTTCGTCCGTACGCTCCGCTTCCCGCGTGATCGACGCACCCACGAGGCGCAGCCGGCCGACGGAGCCAACGCGGACCAGCCCACCCAGATTGGCGTATTCACGGCGCACGGTGACCGCATTGGCGGGCCGATCGCCACGCAGCAGCCGCTGCGGATCGCGCGTGCCCCCAACGTTGCCGATCCAGGCGAATCGCTGCAGGTCGGTGTAATACGGACGTACGACCCCCAACTCGAGCCGTTGCCCGAACGGATTGCGTCGCCCTTCCACGCGCAACTCGGTGCGGCTCCCCGCGAACTGGTAGTCGGTGTACGACAGTCCGAGGATGTCGTTGTACGCGAGACCTTCGCGCCACTCGACGAGCGTCTGCGTCGCCGCACCCGCGAGATTCGTTTCACCGATCCGGAGCCCGCGAAACATCGGCGAGGAACCGCGCAGCTGCGGTTCGATCAGGAGACTGAAATCATCGCGCGTCTCGACCTCGAGACGTACCCCGCCCTGCTCGTCGTCGTACACCTGAATGCGCGCGTCCACGAGATACGGTTGTGCGCGCAGGATACGCTCCGACTCGGCGCGTTTGATCTGGTTGCAGGCGTCGCCCACCTTGAGCAGCAGGAAGCGCCGCACCACGGCATCGCGCGTATTCACATGCAGCGCGCGCACCGTCCGCCGGACCCACTCGAGCTCGCGTGGCAACCGCTCGGTAAACGGCGGCTGCGTGATCACCACAATGGCGCTGATCGGCTGCCCGGCGCATCCGGTGATCGGCAGCAGGCCGCGGCTCGAGCCCGGGCGTTGCGATGACGGGACGGCCTGCATCGAGGTCGCGGTCGCGGTCGCAGATTGCGCCTCGACCTCGCCGCCGGACCCCAGCACCATCATGACCGCCGCCATATGCCACGCCCGCATGGAGGCAAAGCTAACCGGGCGATACGGCAAACGACCTCCGTCGGCAGCAGGCACGAACGCGTGGCAGGAGTCCCTC
This sequence comes from Gemmatimonadota bacterium, assembly GCA_039797155.1. Taxonomy (GTDB): domain Bacteria; phylum Gemmatimonadota; class Gemmatimonadetes; order Gemmatimonadales; family Gemmatimonadaceae; genus Gemmatimonas. The sequence continues at coordinate 7,977 of JBDKIJ010000167.1, forward strand.
CGGCACAGGGATCGGGAAATACCCCGCCGAGCGGCTCCAGTGGTTATGTTCGATGGTTCGCATCTTCGCCAGAGTCCCGTCCCGTTCGGCCCTGGCTCGCCCGTTCCCTGTACCGGAAGCCGTGCTCTACCTCGCCATCCCTGCGCACAACGAGGTCGCCACCATTGGCGTGCTCTTGTGGCGCCTACGCACCGTGCTCGCCGAGTTTCCGCGTGAGTACGAAGTCGTGGTGTACGACGACGCGAGCACGGACGATACGGCCGCCGTGGCCGAACAATACGAGCGGGCCATGCCGGTGTCCGTGATCCGCGGCACCAAGCGCTTGGGGTACGCGGGCGCGACGGACGCCCTGCTTCGGCACGTCGCGGGGATGACGCGCTACCCCCGACGGGATGCCGTGCTGCTGCTGCAGGGGGACTTCACCGATCCGCCGGGGATCATTCCGGAGTTTGCGCGCCGCTTCGATGGCGGCGCGGATCTGGTTGTCGGGGAGCGACTGGCGGTGGCCGATGCGCCGTCTCCGGTACGCCGCCTGTTCAAGAGCGGCCAGTGGGTCATGCGCCCCTTCGTGCGCGTGGAAGGGGTCCGCGACCTGACCGCGTCGATGCGGCTTGTACGGATCTCGGCACTGCGCGACGCGATCCGCGCCGTCGGTGACGCCCCCCTGCTGGACGGCGACAGCTGGACAGCGAATGCGGATCTGCTGCTGCGCCTCGTGCCGCACGCCCGCCGCGTTGAGGCGGTGCCGATGGAGCCCACCTTCGGGGTGCGGATGCGCGAGACCCGTCGGGTGGCGCTGCGCGACGCCATGGCGCTCCTGAAATGGAGTTGGGGGTCCCGCGGGCGGGATGCCC
>JBDKIJ010000168.1:0-11211 GCA_039797155.1 Gemmatimonadota bacterium
CGCAGCAGCGCCACCACACGCGTGCCACCCAGATCGAGGGCGACAATACTGTCGAAGTACGCCCGACGTGACGGCGGATCCTCGGCGTCCATCAACAGCGAGACCAAGAGTTCAACCGCGACGTCGCCGGCGCGCGCGAGCAGTTCGAGGAGCGGCGTCCGATCCGTCGCGCGCGGAAGCTGCCGGGCGATCAGTTCCAGAATCGGACGTCGCTGGAGTGAACGCAGCACCCGCTCCATCGCCAAACGACCGGGACCGTCACCGACCACATGCAGGTGGGCGATGGTGGAGCGCACGATGCCATCGAGCACCGCCGCATCACCACGCGCCAGCGCGAGGTCGACCACCGCGATCAGCGCCGTGGCGATCCGCTCCGTAGCCTTCGTGGACTTGGCTGTCGCCAGTGCGCCGAGCACGGTCGCCGCGCGCGAGCCCTCGGAGTCTCCCTCCGCCGTCAACGCGGCCAGACCATCAGCAAATGAGGGGCGCCGGGTCGTCGACACGACATCACCCGCCGTGACCACCACGCTCCACGATCGCAACAATTCGCGGGGCGGATTCCGCTCGCCGCCGGCGGCTGGTACGGCCGGAACTCCCGTCGGCGGTGTTCGTGGACGCACGAGTGTCGTTGCCAACATGAGCAACTCGCCCGGCGACGCGCCCTGCCGAATGGCGATGCCGCCAACGCTCAGCGCGAGACACCGGCTCAAGAAATCACGCAGATCGGGATCGCCCTGCGCGATCTCCCGCGGGAGCGGCGCCCCCGCCAACACGAATTGCCCGTCGATCAGTCGGCACTGCATGCCGTCTTCGCGCATGCGAGAGGCAAAATCGCGGACCGCCTCGCGGACCGCCTGCTGCTGTTCAGGGCGCGCTTCCATGATCGCGCGGCCGCCGCCCACCACGGCGAGACGACTGACGAGCGTCGCCAACGCGCGCAGCCGTCCGATCGCTGCGCGGCCATCGAGGAGTGGCGCGGGAGCGGTACTCTGAAGCGCAGCCGACGAGGTCGGCGTGTGTCGACGATACCCAAGAAGCGACATGGAGGTGAAAGTTACTGCCATGGACTCCGGTTTCACGACTCAAACGCCCATTCCGCTGTTCTGGCGCGCCGATGGCCCGGCGGGGGCGCCCCCCCTCCTGCTGCTCCATGGCGGCCCGGGGGCACATCACGACTACCTGTATCCGCAGATGCTCGCGCTTGCCGCACGACATCGCGTCATCACGTACGATCAACGCGGCGGCGGCCAGTCCCGCACCGACGACCCGACCCCCATCACCTGGGAGGTACAGGCGGCGGACCTGTCGTCGGTCATTCGGGAATTCGGCCTGGATACCGAGTCGGGTCCGACCCTCGTGGGCTATTCGTGGGGCGCCCTCCTCGCGATGCTCTACGCCGGCCATGCCGCCACCCGGGGATGGCCGGTCCCCTCGCGGCTCGTCCTCATCTCGCCGGCCCCAATCACGCGCGCCTGGCGCGCCGAGTTCGAGACGGCACTCGCCGAACGCGGACGGAGCGAGGTGATTGCGACCATGCGGGAGGCCCTCGCCGCGTCCGGACTCCGGGAACGCGATCCAGCGGCCTACCGGCAACGGGGCTTCGAATTGAGCGTCGCCGGATATTTCGCCGATCCGACCCGCGCCACGGCGCTCACCCCGTTTCGCGTCACCGGCAAAGTCCAGCAGTCCGTGTGGGAGAGTCTCGGCGATTTCGACCTGCGCCCCCTGCTCCGTGCCATCACGATCCCCGCGATCGTCATTCATGGACGGGAGGATCCGATTCCGCTGGCATCCGCCGAAGAGGTTGCCACGTGTCTGCGGGCGCCACTCGTCGTGCTCGATGCCTGTGGGCACGTCCCCTACGTTGAGCAGCCGCAGCCGCTCTTTTCCGCGATCACGCACTTCCTCGAGTCCCCGCCGTCACCATGATTCCGTTGGCCCCTGTCACGCAGACGCAACTGGCGATGCTCCAGGTGGACGATCGTACGATCCACGTGTCGCTGCAGATTGCCCACGACGGCATCGAGTATCTGGGCCGTCTGATGTTCAGCGAGACCGGCTGGAACGACGGTGGCATGCCTGATCGCAGTGCGATCCCCGGTCGCACCGTGGACGACGTGCTCCGTCGCGCGCGCGACCTGCGTCCCGACGAACTCACCCAGCGCTTCCGGCGCGCCAACACCCAGAAGCGTCGCTATCACGGCCTCCGGCATCTGACGCAGGATGTCCTGGCCAAGGTGCGCTACATGAATCAGGTCGCGGTCAGCATGCGCAGCGGGCTGCTGGACCCCGACGCCGCCCAGCAGGAACTCGATCTCACCGAAGTGCAGATGGTGGAACTCGTGCGGCAGATGAAGCATCTCGCCGGCGTGGAAGGGTGACGGTGGGCGTGGCATGAAGAAGCGCAATGTCGCGAAGACGCACGGCCAGAAGCCGTCGCAGCGTGCGGCCCCGGTGGCGCGGAGTCCGAAAACCAAGGCCGCCAAACTGGCGATCGCCAACGTGGTGCTCGAGCGGCTGCGCGTCACCTATCCGGATGCGCATTGCGAACTCGATCATCGCAACGCCTTCGAGCTGCTCTGTGCCACCATTCTCTCGGCGCAGTGCACCGACGCGCGCGTGAACATGGTGACCCCGGCACTCTTCGCGGCATATCCCGATGCCGAGGCGCTCAGCATCGCCCGTCTCGAGGACGTGGAGCAGATCGTGCGGACGACCGGATTCTATCGCGCCAAGGCGAAGAACCTCGTCGGGATGGCGAATGCCCTCGTGGATCGCCACGGCGGCGAGGTCCCGCGCACCATCGCCGAACTGGTGCCGCTCCCCGGGGTCGGACGCAAAACCGCCAACGTGATCCTCGGCAACGCCTTCGACATCAACGAGGGGATCGTCGTCGATACCCACGTGCAACGCCTGTCGCGCCGCCTCGGGCTGACGCGCGAGGCCGATGCCGTGGCCATCGAACGCGCGCTGATCCCCCTGTTTCCCCAGGACGCGTGGGCCCTGCTCAGCCACCTCCTGATCTGGCACGGTCGCCGCACCTGTTTCGCGCGCAAGCCGGCGTGCGGGGACTGCGTGCTCGCCGACATCTGTCCGAGCGCGGGGCACGCCGACTAACTTTCGGGATTCCCTCAACCCCGAGAGTCCCGTGCCGAAACTGGCCACGTTCGAAACCAACAAGGGCACCCTGGTCGCCGAGTTGTTCGCTGGCGAAGCGCCCATCACCGTCGAAAACTTCGAGAAGCTCGCCAACAGCGGCTTCTATGATGGCATCAAGTTCCACCGCGTCATCGCCGATTTCGTGGTGCAGGGCGGCTGCCCGCACACCAAGGATGGCAAGGGTCCCGTCGGCACGGGCGGCCCGGGTTACCGCATCAAGTGCGAGACCGCCGGCAACCCGCACAAGCACGCCGTGGGCGCGCTGTCGATGGCCCATGCCGGCAAGGACACCGGCGGCAGCCAGTTCTTCATCGTGCTGAGCGAAGCCAACACCCGCCACCTCAACGGGGTGCATACGGTGTTCGGTCAGGTCACGCAGGGACTGGAGATCCTGCCGTCCATCGTGCAGAATGACCACATGGTGTCGGTCCGCGTGACCGACGTCGCGTAACCGCTCCTTCGACACTCCCCTTAGCGAGACCCCACCACCATGGCCGGACACGAGAATCACAGCAGCGACATGGGCGCGGCGTTCATGGGCCTGATCGGCGGCGCCGTTTTGATCGGCGTGGTGCTGTACGCCGTCGTGCTGTGGACCAATAAGCAGTTCGAATCGCACAAGACCGAGGGCGCCGCCCACGGGGCGGCGATTGCGGTGGTCGCGCCGTCGGTCGACTGAGCGACCCGTCGCGCCCCTCGAACAGGGACGAACCGGCGCCTCACGGGGCGCCGGTTTTCTTTTGCCCCGCGTTGTAACTGACTGGTCAGTCAGTTAAAATCCCATGGATGAGCCCGTCTCGGCGTAAACCGGAAGTCCGGCCCCTCGAAATTCTGGAGGCCGCCTTCCACGAGTTCGGCGAACATGGGCTGGCCGGGGCGCGCCTGGACGACATCGCCCGCCGTGCCAACGTCGCCAAGGGCACGATTTATCTCTACTTCCCGAACAAGGACGCCCTGTTCCGGGAAATGATCCACTCGACCATCATCGAGTCGCTGGCCAGTGCGGAAACCACGATGGCCAGCGCCGATGACGAAGACACGGAAGCCCTGCTCCGCCTCCTCGCCACCCGCTGGTGGCACCTCCTGCGGACGCCGCGCATGCGCACCCTCCTCCGGCTCGTGCAGGGGGAACTGCACCGTTTCCCGGACCTGATGGCGTTCTATGCGGACTCCGTCACCGCCCGCGGGCGACGACTCGCCGCATCAATCGTCGAACGAGGGATCGCCCGTGGCGAATTCCGCGACACGGACCCGGTGATCGCCGCCCGCATGTTCCAAGGGCTGTGGCTCTCGCACGCCATGTGGACGGAGCACGCGGCGCTGTTCGGTCTCCCCGACACCGATGACACGGTGTTGGCGGAACTGCTCGACTTTTTCCTGACGGCACTGCGCCGTCCAACCGCCTGACCATGCGAGCCATGCCCGTGCGATGCCTGCTCCTCTCCGGCGTGAGCCTCCTGCTCACCCTGCCCATCGGCAACGCCGACGCACAGCCGCAACCCGCGCAGCCGGTACGCCTGTCGCTCGGTGACGCCGCACGGCTCGCGGCGAAGCAGAATGGCGCCGTCGAGATGGCGCAGGCCCGCGTCGAACAGGCCGAGGCCCGCGCGCGGCAGCGACGCAGCGCCCTCTTCCCCGACCTCGCCGCAGCGGTCCAGCAGGCAGAACGCACGCTGAATTCCGCGACCTTCGGCTTCTCGTTCATCAACCCGGCAACCGGGAAGCCAATGATGCGCCCGGATGGGGAGATCCTGGGCCCGGTCCCCACGATCGATTTCCGGTATCGTGTGCAGGCGCCGCTGCTTGATCTCGGCCGAGTTGCCGGCTGGCGTGCCGCCCAGGCAGCCACGTCCGCCGCCAGTGCCGACGTCTCCGCGCAGGCCTCATCAGCCGCCGCACTGGCCGCGGCCACCTACGTGCGAGCGGCGCGCAGTGAAGCACAGATGGCCGCGCGACAGGCCGACTCCGTGCTCGCCGCGGATCTCCTTCGCATCGCCCGTGATCAGCTCGCCGCGGGAACGGGGATCGCCCTCGATGTCACCCGCGCCGAAGCCCAGCTCGCCGCGGTTCGCGCCCAACTGCTGGCGGCGCGCGGCGAACGCGCGCGAACCTTGCTCGAACTCGGTCGCGTCACCGGTGTGGCGACGGACGTGCCAGTCGTGTTGGCCGATTCACTCGCCGGGTTGCCCTTCGAGCAGGCGCTGCCCAGTGAAGCCGCCGCCGTCAGCAGCGCCGTGCAGCAGCGCCCCGACCTGCGCCTGCTGCGTGCACAGGAACGCGCCCAGCAGCAGCAGGTGCAGGCCATTCGGTGGGAACGGATGCCGCAGATCGGCCTGCTGGTGGAACAAGGGGTGATCGGCCGCGACATGGACCGTCTGCTCCCGACCTACACCTGGGGGATTCAGCTCTCCATGGGCCTCTTTGACGGCTATCGCCGCACGGCGCGCTTGCAGGAGCAGGTGGCGATCACTCGCGAGACCGAGGCACGTCGGCGGGATGTCCAGGCGCAGGGCACGATGGAAGCGCGCGCGGCACTGCTCGACCTGCAGTCGGCGCAGGAACAGGTCGAGGCGTCGCGAGAACGCACGCGACTCGCCGAGCAGGAAGTGCGACAGGCGCAGGATCGCTTCGCAGCCGGCGTCGCCGGCAACGCAGACGTGATCGCCGCACTGCTTTCGCTGAATCAGGCCCGCACACTCCGCAACGATGCCCTCGCCGCCTACCACACCGCGCGCGTCATGCTCGCGAAGGCCATGGGTGATCTCACCCGCCTGCAGTAGTCCGGCAGCTCACGACCTCTTCTTCCGCACCCATGCCTCGCCCGTCCGTTCGTCTCCTCATTCCGGCAGCTATCCTCATCGCCGCCGGAAGTTGGGGTGTTTCCCGCTGGTCCTTCGCGCGCGCGCATGAATCCACCGATAACGCGCAGATCGAGGGCCATATCGTCCCCGTGGTCGCCAAGGTCGGGGGCTATGTCACTGACGTGCAGGCGGTCGAGAATGCTGCCGTGAGCGCGGGCGCCATGGTGGTGCGCATCGACGACCGCGAATACCGCGTGCGACTCGCGCAAGCAGACGCCGACCTGGCGGCGGCGCGCGCAGCGGCCGGATCACCCGGTGAAGATGGACAAGCCGGTACGCTTGTCCGTACGGCGTCCAACCAGCGCGACGTCGGCATGGCCCAAGTGGACGCGGCCCGCGCACAGCGCACGAAGGCGACAAGCGATCTGGCGCGTGCCCGCGAACTGGCCACGAAGCAGATCATCAGTCAGGCGCAGCTCGATGCCGCGCAGGCCGCACTCGATGCGGCCACCGCCCAACTGGCCGCCACCGAGCGTCAGGTCCTCGCAGCCACCTCCGGCATCGCGAGCGCGCAAGCGGGGGTGCGGTTGGCTGTCGCGCGGCGTGACGCGGCGCAGGCCGCACGGGAACAGGCCGCGTTACAGCTCTCCTACACCGCGATCACCGCACCACTCGGCGGCATCGCCTCCCGCAAGCAGGTGGAGGTGGGGCAGCTGGTCCAACCGGGGCAAACGCTCCTCTCCATCGTGTCGGATACGGGGGTGTTCGTCACCGCCAATCTCAAGGAAACGCAGCTGGCGCGCGTACGCGTGGGGCAGACCGTCGAGCTCCTTGTCGATGCCTATGACGCCACCGCCGAGGGGGTGGTGGAAAGCATCGCGTCCGCGACGGGGGCCAAGTTCGCACTCCTCCCACCCGACAACGCGACCGGCAACTTCACCAAGGTCGTGCAGCGCGTGCCGGTGCGCATCCGCATCACGAAGGATCTCGGTGCCGATCGACCGCTCCGTCCGGGGATGTCGGTCGAGGCGCACATCGCCGTGCGCTGAACCCGGTGGCCGCGCCGCGTCTCGACCTGATCACGCCCTCCGTCGCCACACCGGCAGCGGACGCCGTCGATCCGTACGCCAACAAGTATCTGATCGCGGCGGCCGTCACGCTCGCCGCCGTGCTCGAACTGGTGGACACGTCCATCGTCAATGTGGCGATCCCGCACATGATGGGGACGCTCGGCGCGACACTCGATGAGATCGCGTGGGTGAGCACCTCGTACATCATCGCGAACGTCATCGTGATTCCGATGTCGAGCTGGCTCTCCGCGTTTTTCGGACGGCGCCGCTATCTCACCGGTTCGATTCTGCTCTTCGTGCTCGCCTCCTTTTTTTGCGGGGCGGCCACGACACTCTGGGGGCTGGTATTCTGGCGGGTCCTGCAGGGGTTGGGTGGCGGGGCGCTGCTCTCCACGGCGCAGACGACACTCTTCGAAGCCTTTCCGCCGCACGAACGCGGTATCGGACAAGCCATCTTCGGGGTTGGCGTCATGGTCGGGCCCACACTCGGCCCCACGCTCGGCGGCTTCATCGTCGATGCCTACGCGTGGCCCTGGATTTTCTACATCAATGTTCCGCTCGGCCTCGGCGCCGCATGGTTGGTCTGGCGCTACGTCCGCGACGCGGCACATCAGGTGCGCGCGCGATCGGTCGATGTCCTCGGGATCGTGCTCCTCACGCTGGCGGTCGGATCGTTGCAGTGGATGCTTGAGCGGGGAGAGCGCTACGACTGGTTCGAGTCCCGCTTCGTGACCACGCTAGCGATCACGAGCGTGGTATCGGCGATCCTGCTGGTGTGGCGCGAGCTGACCGTAGACGAGCCGGTGATCGATTTTCGGGTCCTCAAGTCGCGCCAACTCGCCCCCGGGGTCGTCTTCGCAACGTTTCTGGGGCTCGCGCTGTACGGCTCGGTATTCGTCCTTCCGGTGTTTCTCCAGCAGCTGCACGGATACACGGCGCAGCAAACCGGGATGGTGATTCTCCCCGGGGCCATCGCGTCGGCCATCACCATGGCGCTCATGGGGCGCTTCGGTGGACGACTGGATGCGCGGCCGCTGATCGCCTTTGGCGCCTCGATGTTCCTCTGGTCGATGTGGCAGCTGGCCCATCGCTCGCTTGAGGCCGGGGCTGAGGACTTCTTCTGGCCGCTGATCGTGCGCGGGATCGGGTTGGGATGCCTGTTCGTCCCACTGACCGGCGCCAGCATGGCCGACCTGCCGATGCACAAGCTTGGACAGGGGACGGGGCTCTTCAACCTCATGCGGCAGCTCGGGGGATCGCTGGGGATCGCGATCATGGCCACGATGCTCGCGCGTGAGACCGAGGTGAAAAAAGCGCTCCTGACGGAACACGTGGGCGCCTACGACCCGGCCACACTGGAGCGGTTGGGCGGCATGATGCGCGGGCTGATGGCTCGGGGGATTGATCAGGGGGCGGCCACGCAGCAGGCGCTCGCGATGATCGACCGGCAGATGGTGGCGCAGGCCAGCGTCCTGGCATTCTCGCGGATCTACCTGATTTCCGGCTTGCTCCTCGTGAGCGCCCTCCCGTTGCTGCTGGTGTGGCGGACGGGACGCACCACGGGGGGGATCCGCTCCGACGCGCACTGAATCGTTCGCGCTCGTCGCGGGGCATTCGAAGCAGGCGCCACTCGCGTGGTTATCTTTCAAAGATGACGCCGACCCGTGCCGATGCCCTTGCGTTGGTCCATGCCTGGACCGCCTCCGAGTCGCTCCGCAAGCATATGCTCGCCGTAGAGTGTGCCATGCGGGCCTACGCCCCCCGATTCGGCGGTGACGAGGAGGCGTGGGGGGTCGCCGGGCTGATCCACGACTTCGATTACGAGCGGTACCCGAACGACGCGCAGGCACCCGACGCAGAACATCCGGCCGAGGGGGTCCGGCATCTACGGACGCTCGGCTGGCCGTCGGACATCTGCGATGCCGTCCTCGGTCATGCGCACTACACCGGCGTTGCGCGCGAGACCACCATGGCCAAGGCGCTGTTCGCCGTGGATGAACTCACCGGGCTCATCACGGCCTGCGCGCTGGTGAAGCCATCCAAGGCGGTGGCCGACGTCGACGTGGCGGGCGTGCGCAAGAAGATGAAGGACAAGGCGTTTGCCCGCGGCGTGAACCGGGACGACATCATCCAAGGGGCCGCCGACCTGGGTGTGCCCCTCGACGAGCACATCGCTGTGGTCCTCCAGGCGATGCAGGCCGCAGCCGAGCGCCTCGGGCTACTCGGGGTAGGCGCAGCATCGACCGCCCCGTCATCAACGGCCACCGTCGGCGGCGCGTAGATTGGGTGACCCCACCCGATGCCGTGACTGCCCTCCCCCTTCCTTCGCCCTCCGAGCCAACGCCGGTACTCCGCATGGCGAGTGATCGGGTGCTGACACCGGACGCGCTCGAAGAGCGCGCGCTCGTGTTGGCCGCGCAGGCGGGCGACCCGGAGGCCTTCGCCGGACTCGTGCGGCGACATCAGCGCCGCGCGTATGCGGTGGCGCGGGCCATCGTCCTTTCGCATGATGACGCGGAAGACGCGGTGCAGGAGGGTTTTCTGCACGCGTTTCGTGCGCTCGAACGGTTTCGTCCCGAGCAGGCGTTCGGCGCCTGGTTGCACCGCATTGTCGCGAACGCCGCGCTCGACATTGCGCGCCGTCGGAAAGTACGCGACGCGGATGAACTGCCGGAGTCGCTGTCGTCTCCCCATCGCGATCCGGCCGAGTCCGACGAACTGCGTCGGCGTCTGGCGGTAGCGCTTGACACGTTGGGCGAGCGGCAACGCGCCGTCATCGTGTTGCATGATGTGGAAGGGTACAAGCATGCGGAAATCGGGGCCCTGCTCGGCATTCCTGAGGGCACCGCTCGGTCGGACCTGCACCACGCCCGCGCCCATCTGCGGCGCCAGCTCAGCAATCTCCGGAGTACCAAATGATTCGTCCTTCGCGTGATCCCCAGCGCTCCTCCGACGCGGACCCCCAGATCACGGCGTTGTTGCGTGCGCAGTACGCGGCGCCGCAGGATGACGCCTATTGGCCGAAGCTTGAGGAGCGGATCATGGCCTCAGTTCGGGTACCGCAGCGCCTGACCATGGCGGTGCAGGAGCGGCTCTCCTGGTGGAGCGGTTTCGCGGAGTTCCGCGGCGCGGAGGTGCGCGCCGCCGGGCTGGTCGCCGCGACCTTGGCGATGCTCGCCGCCGGTGCCACGTTTGTCCGCAACCAAGCCGCGGACGCCCATGCGCGGGAGCTGGCCGCCCGCGCGGCGGTGGAAGCGACGCTGCCGCTCCCGATCGACGACGCCACGTTGACGCGGGCGCGCATCCATCTGCCGCCGGATGCGCCCGAGCGCTACCTGAATCCGCTGGACTACTAAGCCGTGTCGCACACTCCTCGCCCCAAGTCCCTCGCGATGATGTTCATCGTCGGGGCGTTTGTCATCGGCGGCAGCATCGGCTTTATCGCCGGTCGTGGCACGTCATCGCCGGCTGCACCGCGCCCAACGGATGAACGCGGCATGCGGGAGACGCTGGCGCAGGAGTTGTCGCTGACGCCGGCTCAGCGGACCGTGGTGGATTCGGCATGGGATTGGCGTCGCGAGCGGTCGCGAGAGATCCTGGCCGTCGTGCGTCCCGCGCTCGATTCGGTGCGTGACAGCGCCCGTGTGCTCATGATGAATACGCTTGATGCGCAGCAGCAGGCGGCTTTTCGGGCATTAATCGAGCGGAATCGTCGCGCCATGGATAGCGCCGCCCGTGCCCGCAGCACCAATCGATGACGCATACGCTCACTCGGAACGCGCAGATCCTCCTGCTCAGTACGGTACTCGCTGGAGCGAGTGCCAATGCGCAGCTCCCCGCCGTACCCGACGACGGCGCCCGCACGATCTCGCTCCAGGAGGCGGTGCAGCTGGCGCAGCGGAACGCCCCCGCCGTCATTCAGGCACGCGGGCTGGAACGCAACGCGAGCGCTGCGCAGCGGAGTGCCTTGGGCGCCTACTTACCGGCCCTCAACCTCAATGCCTCGAGTGGTCGCACGCTCGGCGTACAGTTCTTTCAGGGGCAGCTGGTCCCGCTGACGGGTAATCCGTGGAACTACAACAACGGGTTGGCCACCAGCATCGAACTGTTCGACGGGGGGCGCCGCTGGATGGAACTGAGCCGCGCACGCGCCACCGCAGAATTCGCTGATGCGAGCGTGA
>JBDKIJ010000169.1:0-2823 GCA_039797155.1 Gemmatimonadota bacterium
TACCTGGCTCTATCTCGGCCCTGAACGCGCGAGCGGCGACGCGTTCCGCGTCCCGGCCAGCGCGGCGACCTGCGCCGACTACGACGACTGGCACTACGGGGTGCAGAACCGCAACATGTACGCGATTGCCGTCTCGACGACGCAGCTGCAGCAGCAGCTCGTGAGTCGCGACGTGGTGGTCATGCTGGGTACCGCTGATACGCTCACCGCGGATCTCGACGTCAGCTGCGGGGCGGATCTGCAGGGGCCACGCCGCTGGCACCGCGGCCAGACCCTCATGGCATTCATGAACGCACGCTACGCCGGCCACCGCCATCGCCTCGTGACCGTGCCCAACGTCGGACACTCCTATCGCAGCATGTTCACGGCCGTCGAAGGCGTGCAGGTTCTCTTTCCGTAGACCGCACGGCACGCCGAGGGTGCGGAGAAGAAGGACGAGGTTTTTCGCTTACGGCGCGTCGGCGCGGTAACTGCGAATGACGTCAACTTCCACGCGGAACGGCCCATCGCGGCCGTCGAGCATATAGAGCCCAACGCCGCGAATACGCGACAAATCGATCGGCGGCGCATTCACTGCACGCCCGAAGATGGTGCTGCGGAGCGCGCTGAATGGCACCCGCACGGTCGTCCATTCTGACGTCGTGGGGACGGGCGCACGACGAGAAACGGAGCGGCCATAGCCGGTACGGAGGCCGTCATCGAGTTCGACTTCGAAGGGGCGGCCACCGCCACGCACGCGGAGTTCGAGCCCGTCTTCGCCAGACAGGTCCACCACGCGGCGCGCGCGAATGGAGGTGAATCCACCACCCTGCGTCACCAACGTTCCGGTGAAGCGCAGCGTCCCCTCGGCAACCTCGACAAAGCCCGACGAGCGACCGCCCATCACGCCGTCGTTGACCACGATCCACTCGGCTTCATCCGTGCGATCGAAGGTGAAGAGTACCATGGGGGCGTTGGGTGTTGTGGGATGCCCGGTAAGCGGCACGGGAGTGCCGAGCAGGAGCAAAGCGGCGATGAGAAGCGTACGGGGCATACCCTAGGTGAAGCCGCCAAGATCATTGTGGGATCCCACGAGTAACGCCGCCACAGGACGGCCGTACCGTCCCAACGCGCCGCACCGTCCGGTTTGGCGCTAGATCAGCGTCAGACTACCCGTGCCCATTTCCTCGTCGCCGAACAGCTGCGACTGACTCGCTTGCCGCTGTTTCCGCACCGCCTCCCACCGTGATGCGAACTCGGCATCCAGCAGCGCCTCGTACCGACGCACGTTCTCCGATCGTTCGCTGGGCACCCTGAAGGTGTAGAGGCGCCCGAGCATCGTACGGTTCATGAGTGCCAGCGGCACGCTGGTATCAACCGCCGATGCACGCTTGCGACAGTCCGAGCAATGCAAGTGCGCCCGCCATGCCGTGGCATCACCGCTGATCGTCAGGTGCAGATCCTCCGGGCTCCGGCAGCCGTCACACACCGGAAAGGCACTCTCCGGATTCGGATCGCCGGCGAAGTCCATCTCCAGCTGGTTGGCCTCAACGGCTTCTGGGAACTCGTTGCCTGGCGCGAAAGCGTCGCCCGTACGGTACAGGTCCAGCAGCAACGCCCGATCGAAGGTCTGTCCGGCGAGGATGCCGGCGTCGGAGAGCTTCCGCTCGCCTTCGGGCGAAATCCGATACGTGATGACGGACCCGTTAATGCTGGTCAGAACGTAATAGCCATCCTGGCGGACGAATTTGTGGAGACGAGGCATTGAGCGGTCACTGGAAGAATTCGGTAGGTCGAATTACCCGAGAATGTCACGGTACCATCGGCTTGCTGGACTCATGCAGATGAACCATCTGCCAGGCACCATTCCGACGCGCCCAGATCGACGTCATGATGAGATAGATCCGTCGTGTCGTGCCGTCCTTCATGTTGATGGTATAGACCCCTTCACGGACGACATACACGGCGTCGGATGCAAGCACGTGGGCCGAAACGGTGTCGGTGGCAAACACGGCACCGGTGCGCGGTGCCACCAGCGCGTCACACGCCGCGCGGAATGCACTGCGTGTTCGTGATACGCGGCCGCTCGATACGAACACCGGCGGCTGATCCGCGATGTTCGTGAACGCTGACGGGCAATCAAGCCGGTCCACGGCGGTGTTCGTGGCATCTTCCAGCGCGATCACCGAGTCGCGGATGGACTGGGCTCGTGACTCCGTCAAGCGGGCGGGATGGATCGTCGCGCACCCTGAGGCCAACGTGCTACCTAGTGCCACGGCGCAAAAGGTGACCAGCAGGCGTACACGAGGCATGGAACCTCTCCGAGAAGGTAGGGCGCATCCCATCCTTGGCGCCGTAGCTCGGCACCGCAGAATCATATGCCAGCTTTCGGATAGTAGTACACATCTGGTAGCCCGTCGAAGTCGGCGTCCTGCGTCCATACTACGCCACCGACTTCGCGCGCCGTGGCGTACACTACGCTATCGGCGAGCGGGAGTTTGCATTCCAACGCAAGTGCGGCTGCGCGGAGCGCCAGTGCCGAATCAAGATCAACCACGCGCCCCTGCTGCATCACGGCGACCGCCTGCAACGCGTCACTCTCACCACGCTGCCGTCCGATCACCTTGAAGACCTCCAATAGGCATATCGCCGGCGTCACTAATTGCAGCACGTCTTCAATCGCCGGTGCAAACACGTCCGCGTTCGGCGTATCCGCGAAATACGCGAGCCATGCCGACGAGTCGACCACATTGAGGCGAGGGCGGGTGACCATGCGCTGGCGTGTTCGGTTCAGAATTCGCGATCGCTGTCGCGTGTGACATCGGGATCGATGCCGCGCACAAA
>JBDKIJ010000170.1:0-7640 GCA_039797155.1 Gemmatimonadota bacterium
TGCTGGCGGTCCTGCGACGGGAGCAGTACGCCGTGGCGGGGCTCTGGCCTCGCATGGCGCCCTACTGGCTGCAACTCGGCAATGTCGCGCAGTGGCTCGATTGGCAGGTGGCGTTTGGGGCGCACCCGAGTCCCACACCATCGCTTGCGCGGACGTTGTTTACGGTCGGCTGGGTGGGGCTGGCCGGACTTGGGTTATTCACCCTGTCGCGGACGGCGCGTCGTCCCGCCTGCGCGCTCGGAATCCTGCTGGTGTGTGGGACGGCCGGGGTGGCTACCTGGCTCAACATGCGGGCTGGCCCGTCTTTTGGCGCTGGGGTGCTTCCGCAGGACGCCATCCACGAAGCGCGAGAGCGGGACTACTTCTTCGTGCTCGGATTCTGGGGCTGGGGGCTGCTGGCGGGTGTCGGTGCTGTCGCCGTTGGCGAGGCACTCGCGAAGGGCATTCGAAGGAAGCAGGCGCGGTGGACCCGCCCCGCGCTCGCCGGGATTGCCGCGCTCCCCTTGTTGATGGCCGCCGTACCGACACTGATCAACTGGCGTGTCGTGGATCGGCGGCGCGAGCCCATGGCCAGTCTGCCTCGGGTCTACGGGCGCCTGCTGCTTGAGTCCGTCCCACCTGGTGGCGTGCTCGTGGCCGGCGGCGACAACGACACCTTCCCGCTCTGGTATCTGCAGCAGGTGGAAATGCTGCGCCCCGACGTACGGATCGTGACGGTGCCGTTGCTCCCGGCTCGGTGGTATCGCGACGAACTCGCTGCCGCCGGCTTGCTCGCGACGTTTGTGGCCGAACGATGGACTTCGTCTGATCTCACCCTCCGGTCGGTCATGCTGCACGCTGAGCAGCAGCGGCGTTCGATTCGCGTGAGCACCATGGTGGATCGGCGTTCGCGGGTAGCGCTCGATCCGACCATGGGGTGGGCGCTCGAAGGACTGGTATATACTCCGACGCGACTCCTCGAGCCTGGAAGCACGGGGCTCGATCTGGTCAGCATGCAGCGGACGATCGACCGGACCCCGCCCAGCGCCCTAGCCGCGCTCCCTCGTGGGGTCGATCCAGCTGTTCGTCACCTGCAGCAATTGCTGCGGTGCAGTCAGGTCCGAACGCTCCACGACGACTTACTTGTGTCGTGGTGCCATGGGATCTAACCTTATGTGCTATGCCAGTTTCGGACCACATGACGACCGCGGTACGGGAGGCGGTGGCCGAGGTGCGAGGCCGCATCGCTGACGCGCGCGCGCGCGGCGGTCATGGACAGGACGTGACGTTGATTGCGGTCACCAAGACGCACGGGCCGGAGGCGGTCCTCGCGGCGTACGCGTCCGGTGTCACCGACGTCGGCGAAAATCGGGTCCAGGAAGCGGAACAGAAGATGGCGCTCGTGGACGTGCCCGTTCGATGGCACCTGATCGGCCATCTCCAGCGCAATAAGGCCAAGCACGCCCTTCGCTTTCAGCTGGTCCACGGGATGGATTCGGAGCGATTGGCGGTCGCGTTGCACGACGTGGCGGTGCAGGCCGGGGCGACGCTCAATGTGCTGGTGCAGGTCAACGTCAGCGGTGAGACAACCAAGAGTGGGATGGAGCCCGCACGACTCGCGGGCTTTGCCGATCAGTTGTTGACCATGCCGCACCTGCGTGTCTGTGGTGTCATGACCATGGCCCCGTTTGAAGCCGACGAAGGGGCGTTGCGGCAGGTGTTTGCCGGCGCGCGCGATGCACGGGCTCAGCTGCAGCGCGCGGGGCATCCGGCGTCGATCCTCAGCATGGGCATGTCGGGCGATTACGAGATTGCCGTCGAGGAAGGGGCGACGCACGTGCGCCTCGGCACCGTGTTGTTCGGCCACCGGGACGCACCGGGAGCTACGCCATGACGGCGTCGTTGCATCGTCGCGAAATCATTGACGCGAGTGCGGCGGCCATTCGTGCACGGTTCGCAAAACCCGTTGATGCGGCCATCATCCTGGGTACTGGGCTCGGTGGCTTGGCGGCCGAGATCGACGTCGAGGCGCGGATCGACTACGGGGACATTCCGCATTTCCCGCTGTCGACCGTCGAATCACATGCCGGGCGTCTGCTGTGTGGCACCCTGGCCGGAAAGACCGTGGTCGCGATGCAGGGGCGCTTCCATCGATACGAAGGGTATTCGCTCCAGCAGGTCACGTTCCCGGTTCGGGTCCTTCAGGCGCTCGGTGCCAAGACGCTGATTGTCAGCAATGCCTGCGGTGGCATGCATCCGTTGTGGGCGCCGGGCGATCTCATGGTGATCGCCGATCATATCAATCTTCTCGGCGACAACCCGCTTATCGGCCCCAATGATGATCGGCTGGGTCCGCGCTTCCCTGATATGTCGGCGCCGTACGATCCGGCCTTGCGAGCGATTGCGCGGGAGGTGGCGGCAGCCGCCGGCGTTACGTTGCGCGAAGGGGTGTATGTCGCCGTTCCGGGGCCCAACCTCGAGACCCGGGCGGAGTACCGCATGCTGCGGGCAATGGGCGCGGATGTGGTGGGGATGTCAACAGTGCCTGAGGTGATTGTCGCCGTCCATGGCGGCCTGCGGGTCCTGGGGCTCTCGATCATCACCGATCAATGTCTCCCTGATGCCCTGAAGCCGGCGCATCTGCATGAAATCCTTGCCG
Source organism: Gemmatimonadota bacterium (assembly GCA_039797155.1). GTDB lineage: Bacteria > Gemmatimonadota > Gemmatimonadetes > Gemmatimonadales > Gemmatimonadaceae > Gemmatimonas. Next base: position 2,639 of record JBDKIJ010000170.1, read on the forward strand.
TCGCTCACGGCGCGGAACCGCATCTTTCGGCCGTCGTGAAGGGCGTCCTCGCTCGCTGCTGACGCCCGGTTCACGACTTCATTTCCCGAACGCTTCCCATGACCGTGTCGCAGGACGCCGTACCGTTTCCGCTGCTTCCCGAATCATCGACCGATGCATTCGAACGTCATCTCCTCGAGCAATGGGAGGGGGAGCGGCTCTTCGAGACGTCGCAGGCGGCACGTGCCGGGGCCAAGCCGTTCGTGTTTTTCGAAGGGCCACCCACGGCGAACGGGCGCCCGGGGATTCATCACGTCTTCGCCCGCACGATCAAGGATCTGTTTTGCCGGCACCGCGCCATGCAGGGGTACTTTGTGCCTCGCAAGGCAGGATGGGATACGCACGGCCTGCCGGTGGAGATCGAAGTCGAGAAGGAGCTGCAGCGCGAGGAAGCGGCGCGCCGTGGCGTCGATCCCTCGGAAATCGCAAAGCTTGGTGGTAAGCAGCTGATCGAACAGGTGGGCGTTGCGGAGTTCAATCGGCGCTGCCGCGAGAGCGTATGGAAGTATCGCAGCGAGTGGGAAAAGCTGTCGCAGCGCACGGCCTACTGGCTCGACTATGGCGATCCGTACGTCACCTACACGCACGACTTCGTCGAAAGCGAGTGGTGGGCGCTCAAGACGCTCTACGAGAAGGGGCTGCTGTTCAAGGGGCACAAGATCCTGCCGTATTGCGCGCGGTGCGGGACGGCCTTGTCCAGTCACGAAGTCGCGCAGGGGTATGACGACGTCGAGGATCCGAGCGTGTATGTCGCGCTCGATCTCCTCAACGACGACGGCTCCGCGCCGGCCATCCGCCGACGGATCCTTGTCTGGACGACGACGCCGTGGACGCTCGTGTCGAATACGGCGCTGGCCGTGCATCCGGATCTGACCTACGCCGAGCTCCGGAAGAAGACCGGGGCCGAGTGGACGATCCTCCTTGCGGAAGCGCGGGTACCGGGCGTGCTCGGTGCCGACTGGGCCGATCGCTGGGACGTCGTCGGCACGATGTCCGGGCGCGATCTCGTGGGGCGTCGCTATCGGCGTCCGCTCGACTGGGTCGCGTATCCGGCCGAAGGGCGACATGAAGTCATCGTCCCGGAAGAGTTCGTGTCGGCCGAGGATGGTTCGGGTGTCGTTCATATGGCCCCGGCGTTCGGCGCCGATGACTATGCGGCCGGACAGCGTCACGGATTGGCGTTCGTGCAGCCAGTGAATGCTCGCGGCGAATTCGTGGACGGGGTACCGGAAGTCGCCGGCCAGTTCGTGAAGAAGGCTGATGCGCGCATCATCGAGGTGTTGCGTGAGCGCGATGTGCTCTGGAAGGCCAGCAGCTTCGTACACGCATATCCGCATTGCTGGCGGTGCGGCACGCCGCTGCTGTATTACGCGCGCGGATCGTGGTTTGTCCGTACGACCGCGTATCGCGACCAGCTCATGGCGCGCAACGCGCAGGTGAACTGGAATCCGGAGGAAGTCGGGAGCGGGCGATTCGGCGAGTGGCTCGCGAACAACGTCGACTGGGCGATCTCGCGTGATCGCTACTGGGGCACACCGCTGCCGGTCTGGATCAACGACGAGAACCCGGACGAGCTCGAGGTCATCGGCAGTTACGAGGAGCTGGCGAAGCGCATCGGACGCGCGTTGCCGGATGATTTCGATCCGCACAAGCCGCATATCGACCAGTACACGTGGCCGGCGAAGAGCGGGAAGGGGACCATGCGCCGCGTCCCGGAGGTGATCGATACCTGGTTCGACTCCGGGTCGATGCCGTTCGCCCAGTGGCATTATCCCTTCGAGAATCGCGACGTGGTGGCCGCGCAGTTCCCGGCCGATTTCATCGCGGAAGGGGTGGACCAGACGCGCGGGTGGTTCTACTCGCTGATCGCAATTGCCACGGGTCTTGGCGACGCGCTCCCGAACAACAGCGACGCCTCGGCGGCGCCGTATCGTAGCGTCGTGGTCAACGATCTCGTGCTCGACGCGCAGGGACAGAAAATGTCCAAGTCGCGCGGCAATGTGGTGAATCCGTGGGAGGTGCTTGAGCGTCACGGCGCGGATGCGATCCGCCTGTTCCTGGTGGCATCGAGTCAGGTGTGGGTCCCGCGGCGCTTCGACGAGAACGCGATTCGCGAAACGGCCGGGCGCTTCCTGCTCACCTTCCGCAACGTCTACAACGGCATTTTTGCGCAGTACGCCAACTTCGGGTGGACACCGAGCGAGGCCGATCCCCCAGTGGCAGAGCGCCCGGCGCTCGATCGCTGGATCCTCTCGCGCCTGACGCGGGTCGAGCAGGAGGTCAATGCGCACCTCGAGGCATATGACGCCACGCTGGCAGCCCGTCGCGTGATGCAGTTCATGGACGACGACGTCTCCAAGTGGTACGTGCGGCAGAGTCGCGCGCGTTTCTACGACGTGGCCTCGTCTGATAACCGGGCCGCGTTCGCGACGTTGCACGAAGTCCTCGCCGTCACGTGCCGCCTGCTCGCGCCGTTTGCGCCGTTCATGACGGATGCCGTCCATCGGGCGCTGACGGGGACCTCGGTGCATCTGGCCAGCTATGTGCGTACGGAGCCTTCGCCCGTCGATGCGGTGCTCGAGACCGCCATGGAGGATGTGCGGACGCTTGCCGGTCTTGGCCATGCCGCGCGCGACGTGGCGGACGTGAAGGTGCGCCAGCCGCTCCCATCGATGCAGTGCGTGGTGCCCGGTGACCCGGCTCCCGCCGCGGCACTTGCCGAGCTGTTGGCGGCCGAGCTCAACGTGAAGCTGGTCGAGTTCGTGACGTCAACGGATGGGCTGGTCTCGCTGGAGGCCAAACCGAATTTCCGAACACTGGGAAAGAAGTTCGGCAAGGAGACGCCGCAGGTGGCGGAGGTCGTGGCCGCGATGCAGGATGATCGGTTGCGTGATCTGGCAGCCGGTCGGTCGATCGTAGTGGAAGTCGCTGGGACGGAGCGCGAGATCGCCCCGGACGATGTGACGATCATTCGTCGCGCGTCAGGAGCGGCGGTGGTCCAGGAACACGCGGGGTATGGCGTCGCCCTCGATGCGACGATCACCCCGCAGCTCAAGGCCGAAGGGCTCGCTCGTGAAGTGGTGAGTCGCGTCCAGCGGTTGCGCAAGGAGGCGCAACTCGCCGTGTCGGATCGTATTGTTCTTGCCGTGGCAGGAGATGCGGAACTCGAGGCGGCTGTGGCCGCGCATCGGGAGCGCATCGCCGAGGAAGTACTCGCCGTGCGCCTGACGCTGGGTGCTGCGGGAGCATCGCCGTTCTCCGCCGAGGGGAACGGGACACAATGGACTGCGTCGCAGGTGGCGGATGTCGACGGGCATTCGATCCGCCTCGCGCTTACCAAGGACGGGGAGTAATGGCCGGATCCAGCTCATCGCCGAAGGACGGCAAGAAGTCGAAGCCGATGCCGAAGAAGCAGCTGCAATACTTCGAGAAGCGGCTGCTCGACGAGCGGAAGCGCGTGCTCAAGGAACTTGGGCATCACAGCGATACGCTGGGGCCGAACGGCGAAGCGGCGGATGGTGATTCCAGTGCCTATTCGTTCCATATGGCCGATCAGGGTACCGACGCGATGGAGCGGGAAAAGGCTTTCCTGTTCGCCTCGAAGGAAGGGCGCTTCCTGTGGCACATCGATCAGGCGCTCCGTCGTCTGTACAAGGATCCGGCATCGTTCGGCAAGTGCCACGAGTGTGGCGAGGAGATCGCCTTCGAACGACTCGATGCCTTGCCGAACGCGCGCTATTGCATTGCCTGCAAGCAGCGCGAGGAAGACGCAAAGAAGGGGTGACGTGAAGCTGCTCATTGCAGCCCCGGTCTTCGCCGGGGTGGTGCTGCTCGATGTGATCACCAAGGCCGTCGCCGTGTCGGTGTTGGCGCCGTCGGGGCGTCCGGAGACCGTCGTTGGCGACTGGGTGCGATTCGCGCTGGTCTACAATCCCGGTGCGGCCTTCGGGTTGCATCTGGGGGCCTTCTCGCGGTGGATCTTCATGGCGCTGACGGCCGTCGCGCTCATGATCCTCTCCCGCTTGTATCGCGAGGCGGCCGCGTCGGACTTCCGGCGCGTGCTGGCGGTCACGCTCGTGGCGGCTGGCGCCGTCGGCAACGTGATCGATCGGATCCGCTCCGAGTTGGGCGTGGTTGATTTCATCGACGTGGGCGTCGGCCCGCATCGATGGCCGACGTTCAATGTGGCGGACATCGCGGTGACGACCGGGGCGGCCTTGTTGGCCGTGGTATTGTGGAATGAGGACCAGCGCGATGCGATGGCATCGACGCCGGTCGTGACCTCCGATCCCCAGCCGTGAATTCCTCCGAATCCCATCGCCGGTCCGCCGCGTCCGTCACGTTGAGTGACGATCCGGTCGCCATGGCGACACCACGATTCTGGATCCTTGTGATACTCGTCGTGGCTTTCGATTTCCTGACCAAGGCGTGGGCGGTTGACGCGTTGGCGCCTCGTCACATCCCGCATCCCGTGATCGGCGACGTATTCCGGTTCACCCTTGCGTACAATCCGGGGGCGGCGTTCGGTATGCATCTGGGACCGGCCTCCCGATGGATCTTCGCGGCGCTCAGCGTGATCATCGTGGCGGTGCTCCTGCGGGCGACCGCCGATCTGACGCGCGTCTCGCGCGCGGCGTCGTGGGGCGTCCCTGTCGTGGTCGGTGGCGCCATCGGCAATCTTCTGGATCGTATTCGCCTGCGCGACGGTGTGGTCGACTTCATCGACATCGGCGTGGGGGACGTGCGATTCTGGACGTTCAACATCGCCGACACGGCCGTCACCCTTGGGGCCGGGTTGCTGGTGGCGGCACTCTGGGCGCAGGACAAGGCGTTGCAGGAGGCCGCGAAGCAGGAGGCCGCCTCGTCGAGCGAGGCGCCTCATCGTGGTCGCTGACCACACCGAAAGTCCCGACGCCGGCAATGGGACGCCCGTTGCCTTCTCCGTCACGAGCGACCTCGGCGT
>JBDKIJ010000171.1:0-3189 GCA_039797155.1 Gemmatimonadota bacterium
TCATGGGCGGGGTCAAGCTGTACGCCGATGGCTCCGGCGGCGCGCGAACGGCTTGGCTCTACGCCCCGTGGAGCCGGAACTTCCGCGAGGTGGATGGCGACAACCATGGCTATCCGGCCAGCGATCCGGACACGCTCCGTCGCATGATCCGGATGTTTCATGATGCGGGCATGCATGTCTCCGTACACAGCATCGGTGACCGCGCGATCGATTGGGTGATGGACAGCTACGATCAGGCGCAGCAGGCCAATCCCAAGCGCGGTCTCCGTCACGGCATCATTCACGCCAACATTCCGACGGATCACGCCATCGCCGTCATGGCGCGACTGCAACGGACGGCGGACATCGGCTATCCAGAGCCATCGGCAACCTTCACCTGGTGGCTCGGCGACACCTACGCCGGCAACTTCGGTGATGCGCGAGCAGGACGGCTCAATCCTTTTGCCACCTACCGGAAGCACGGGATGATCTGGGCGAACGGGTCCGACTTTGGCGTAACGCCCTTCCCCGCGCGCTATGGCATCTGGGCGGCGATGGCGCGTGAAACGCTGCTCGGCACCTGGGGCACCACTCCCTTCGGGACTTCAGAAGCGGTGGATGCCCGCACCGCCCTCCGGGCCGTCACCATCTGGGCCGCGCACCAGATGTTTCTGGAGCAGAAGATCGGGTCCATCGAAGTGGGCAAGTATGCCGATCTTGCGGTGTGGGATCGTGATTTCTATTTGGCGCCGGTCTCGGCGATCAAGGACGCGACCTGTCTCATGACCGTCTTTAACGGTCGCGTCGTCTATACCGCCGGAAACACCACGCCGTAGCAACGGCTCACGAGGACGGAACGCGTACCCGTCCGCCGTCATGTATCGTCTCACCAGGATAGCGCACCACCATCGCGCGCTCGTCGAGACCATCGCGAATCTCAGCGTACTCGGCATTCCGTAACCCGACACGCACGTCGCGGCGTCTGGTGTGCCCGCCCTCGACCGTCCAGACGTACCACGATTGACCGTCGCGAACGAGCGCGCTTACCGGCACACGCACGACGGATGGCGCGTGGGCGATGGTAATGCGAACCGACGCACGGTACTGATCACCGAGCGACAGGCCGCGGAGCGACGCAGGCGCCACGCCCACGAGAACCTGCACCCGCTGCTCCTCCACGCCGAGCGCAGAGACCTTGGCGAATGCCGTAGGTTCAATACGGCGTACCGTGGCAGGAATGGTGTCACTGTACCCAGGGCTCGCCATGGTCGCTCCCTCGGTGGTGTTGGTGCCGAAACGCACGACAGCCGCAGCACCAACCTGTACCTGCGCAGCGTCCGTTGTGAGGAGCGGCACGAGCACCTCGATGTCCCCCGGATCACCGATGCGCGCCAACGGCGACCCGGCCAGGAGCACACGTTCGTGCGGCTCATTCCACTGCAGCAGTGAGCCTGCCGACGACGCACGGACAACGATTCCACCGGTGCGATCGACGCGCAGCACGGCACGCGCGGCCTCCCAGTCGGCATGTAGCGCATCAAGGCGGGCCCGTGCCGCCTTGTATGCCTCATCAGCCGCGGCCGCCGCGTCCTGTGCCCGTTCCACGGCCTCGGTAGACACGCCACCCGCCGCGCCCACCTGTTCCATGCGACCGCGCGTGCGCGCCGCGTCCGCCCGCATCGTGCCCGCCTGTTCCACCCCCGCCTCCCCCGCACGTACCGCCGCCGCCGCCGCTGAAGCCCGCGCCTCCGCCTGCGCGCGCATCGAACCATCAAGCGGTGCGGGATACATCGTGCCGAGAACGGCGCCGACCTGGAGCACATCGCCGGCTTCGAAGTTGCCGGGCACCCACCGCCCCGTGACCGTGGCGTGTACTTCAGCATGGTGTCGCACCCGGGTCGTCCCCACCTCGTCCACCGTGACGCGCACCGGCCCACGATCCACGAGGCCAACCTCTACCTCGGTGGCGGGTTCGCGCATCCACCAGACCACCAACACCACGACCAACAGCAGCACCGCCGGAATGCGAAGACGTTGCCAGAAGAGGCGCGTACGGGACGGAGAAGTAGACATGGGTTACTCGCGAGTCTTCAGCACAGCGATCAGGTCGAGACGATCGAGACGACGTCGGACAAGCAGGGCCGATAGGACACCGGCGATGAGCAGGGTACCCGCCGACACCACGAAGGTGCGTGGCGCCACCACCAGCGGTAATCGGAACAGTTCGGAGCTGAGGCTGCGGACCATGAGCCACGCGAAGCCGAGTCCGATCGCAAACCCAACCGGAATGGCCACGGTGCCCAGTGTGGCCAACTCCCCGAAGAGCAAGCGCGCGACCTCCTGCCGTGTGAATCCCAACACGCGAAGGCTCGCCAATTCCCTCCCGCGCTCCGCCAGCGATATCCGGGTCGTGTTGTAGATGACTCCGAGCGACAGGGCAAGCGCGAAACCGAACAGCGTGACGATGGTGACGTTGAAGCTGTCGTGCATGACCTGGTCGAAGTTCGCGAGAACGGCGCTGCGCGACGCGAGGCCGGCGACCAGCGGTCGTGCCCGGAGCGTGTCCTGCACCGCGCGTCGAAAGGGCGCGGCAATGCGCAGCACGGCGCCATCGATGGCCACATCACCAACCAGCGTTCTCATCGCCTCGAACGGGAAAAAGGCCCCGATGCCGACGACATCATCGATCACGGCAATCACTCGCTGACGCACGATCGGTCGACGGCCAATCAGGATCTCGACGGTCACGCTATCTCCCAGCCCGACATCCAATAGAGCGGCGAGCGCGGCCGAGAGCTGCACCCCGCCGTCTGGCGTCGCCGCAGCAGCGCCGGAAGCACGGACGAGGCGGCGGAGTGCCGCGCCATTCGGCACTGCCGTCAGTGCCACGCGGCGCTCCCGCTCACCATGGCGTAATCGTACCGGCACCGACCAGAGCGGCTCGACAGCCAGCACGCCAGGAAGTCGGCGAAGCTCCTGCTGGACATCCGGTGAACGGGGCGCCGTGAAGGTGACGGTGAGGTCTTCCCGCTGCGCGACGGTGAACTGGAGATCGCGGAGCCGTCGGATTGCGTCGAAGGAAAACACGCCGACGACCATGATGGCGACACTCAGCGCCATCCCGATCATCGCCAGCAGCGCACGCACTGGTTGTCGCTCGAGACCGCGAAGTGTGAGACGTCCGATGAGCGGCAGGCGAGCGAGCACGGG
>JBDKIJ010000172.1:0-2897 GCA_039797155.1 Gemmatimonadota bacterium
CCGTCGGCTCGCTGGTCGCCGGCGTCACGGGCGCCATGCAGTGGGACGCCACCGCGCTGACCAACGCGTTGAACCGTCTGCCCCTCGGCCCGTCGACCACGCGCTCCCGTATCGCGCTGCAGGGGGAGTTCGCCATGAGCAAGCCGCAACCCAACGCGGCCGGGCAAGCCTATCTGGAAAGCTTCGAAGGCGAAGCCGAACGGCCGATCTCCCTGATTGAGGGCGCTTGGTATTACGGGGCGCGTCCTGCCCTCGGCGCCACGCTCGCCTCATCGGCAAATAGTGTATTCGCCCTGAATCGCGCCTCTACGCTCGCCTTCCAGAACAATGGCGTGGATGCCGCCGGCAACTACGTGCAGTTCAACATTCAGCAAATCGATCCTGCGGTCCGCATCGTGGGGAGCGGCGTGCAACCACCGGAGACGTTGCTCTGGATGACGCTGTATCCGCTGCGAACGGGGGGCATCTTCGATTACGAACCCGGGACGAACAAGCGGCGCTTCGCGTGGTCGGTCGGTGGGTCGTCGGCGCTCGGGGTCACGCCGACCGGGCGACGGTGGCGTTCGCTCCGCACCGTGCTGAATCCGAGTGGTGCGGACCTCTCGCGCGTCGAGACGCTCGAGTTCTTCGTCCTTGTGCAGAGCGAGGCGGCCAAGGTTCGAAAGAACCCGACGCTGGTGTTCGACTTCGGCGATGTGAGTGAGAACAGCGTCACCTTCGCTCCGGAAACCCTGGTGGTGAATGCGCCGGCTCGCGCCGGGCTGCCGACTGACAGTACGTATATCGGCAAGCGGCTCGTGGGCTTTGACCGACTCGACTCGGAGCGGGATCCCTTCTCGCGCGCCTTCAATGCCGTCGAAAATGACAAGGGGTTGGCAGGACATGTCGCCGATACCCTGGTAGTAGTCGATCGCACACGGGGCGGCGTCCCCGTGGTCACCACGCAGAATGGGGTGCTGCTGTGCACGCAGTCCATTCAGGTGGTGCAAGTACTCGGTGACAGCCGCGCCAATTGCACGGCCCGCAACAATCGTCTGGACGAAGAAGACATCGATCTCGACGGGCAGCTCAACCTGCCGTCGCGCGCAGCAGAAGACGAGCAGCTCAAGCGCTTTGTGGTCGACCTCAGCGATCGACGCAACTGGACCCGCGTGGGGCGGTGCTATCGCCAGCAGGATTCCTCCGCGGCCGGTGTGACGAGCGACTCGCTCTGCTGGGTGCAGGTGCGACTCAACTGGCGCGCACCAACCGAGGAGCTCAATAATCCGAATGATCGGCGCATGCGGGCGCTCCGCATGACGATGGTGAGTGGCCCGCAGTCCGCCGATGAGGACTTCGTCCGCATCGCGCTCACGAAGTTCCGTCTGGTCGGCGCTCCGTGGCTCAAGCGCAGTGCCGAGCCGCTGTCCGGCATGGCTGGAGACTCGAGTGGAACGGTTGGTGGATACGTCGTGGCCAGCGTGGTGGGGACACTCGATTCGACCGGTGTCCTTCCTTATACGCCGCCCCCCGGTGTAGTGGAGGCGCCAGACAATCGCCAGTCGGGGTACGAGAACACACGCATTCAGGTCAATGAACATGCCCTGCGCTTGCAGGCCGGATTGCCGGGGCGACAGTTCCGGACGTTTGATCGCGCCGAGGCATTCTTCCGCTTCCCGGAGGGCACCAAGACGTTCATGGGCTATCGCACCCTGCGCCTCTGGATGCGCGGGCGGGGGAACGGGTGGGGCGATCGCGGGGAGCTCAATGGGTATGTGAAGATCGGCCGTGATGAGCACAACTTCTACATGTACCGCACCCCGGTGAACACCGGACAAAGTCAGAGTTCGTGGCTCCCCGAAGTCCGCGTGGATCTCACGCGCTTCCAGATGCTGCGGGCCCGCCTCGAAAACGCGTTTCTGCAGGGCAGCGCCGATTCCCTGCAGTGCAGCGGGACTGATCTCGAACTGGTCCGCCGATCGGGAAGTCCGCGTGGGCTGGCGGTACGCCGATACGCGGTGTGCGAGGATGGCTACATCGTCTACACCGCGGATCCTGCGGTCACGCCACCCAATCTTGCCGGCGTGCAGGAGCTCGCCGTCGGATTTGTCCGCGTGGACAGTATCGCGCGCGGTGGCACCGGCATCATGCACAACGACACCCTTGAGTTGTGGGTGAATGACGTGCGGCTCACCGATGTGGTGGACGATATCGGCTTCGCGGGTGAGCTCGGGGTCAGCGTGAATGCGGGCGATCTGGCCGATCTCCGGCTCAACGTCAGTCGACGCGATCCGAATTTCCGCCAATTGGGTGAGACGCCGTCGTTCCTCACCACCAACGGAGTCAGCCTCGGTACCACGCTCCATCTTGAGCGGATGTTGCCGGCGAAGCTCGGGATCGCGATGCCGTTCAATATCGATTACACCGCGTCCAGCATTGATCAGCTGTTCATCAATCGCACCGACGTTCGGGCCGAAGGCATCGACGGGCTGCGCCATCCACGCGATCAGCGCGTCAACTATTCGATGGCGCTCCGGCGGATTGCTCCTCTGGAACGGGGCTGGTACGCGCCCATTGTGAACGGCTTGGCCTTCACGGGGAACTGGTCGACCGCCGCGTCGCAGAGTGCGTTTCAGGAACTTGCGACGCGCAATTACCTGTTCGGCGGCGGCTTTGCCATGGGTGACGAGACGAGAGAGAGTCCGTTGCCGCGTGTCGTGACCCGATTGCTGGATGTGTTGCCACGTGCGCTCCGCGAGTCGGCAGCACTCACCGCCTTCCGCAATCAGCGGTTCCGATGGAAACCGACGGCGGTTCGTCTGAATAGTGCCATCGCACGGAACGCCAATCAGGCCACCTCCTTCACGAAGGCGGCCACAGCGGCCAGCGATACGGGGCAAACGGTGAGTGCCCTGTCG
>JBDKIJ010000173.1:0-4292 GCA_039797155.1 Gemmatimonadota bacterium
CCTGATGTTCGCCGCGTTCTGGTGGAATCGCGCGCCACGCCTCGACGTCGATGATGCGGCACCGCTGCTCCCCGTCATCCCCGTGGACTCGGTGCGTACAGCGACGGCGGCCGTCTCGCCCGACGGCGATTCGACCGTCGCGCTGATCATCAGCAACAACATCTTCTCGATCACGCGTCGACCGCCCGCCACTCGGTTTCAATTGCCACCGTCCGATGCCGAATCCGAGGTGACCCCATCGGCCTTCGCGGATCCGACGCCGGGGGCGATGCCGATGGATGTCTCCGCCGTCCCGTCGACGGAGAACGTACCGGCCCTCTTCGGGACGATGCGGGCCAATGGTGGCGCCATGGCGCTGCTGCGTCTCGATGCGAGCCAGCGGACGCCACAATTGTATGGGGAAGGGGACCGTGCGGGAGGTTTCCGTGTGGTCCGAATCGATACTGACGCCGTGGTCCTGTCCGGACCATCGGGACCTGTTACGCTGCGTCTGGCGCGTCCAGACAAGGAAGTGCCGTGAAGCTCATCCCGCTCCTCACTCTGTCGGCCGCGCTCGTGTGCGCGGCGCCGACCCCGCTGGTTGCCCAAGCCGCACAACCGACCAGAACCGCGCCGACGCAAGAGGCCAAGCAAGGTGGGCTTGCCGTGAACTTCGTCGATGCACCACTGGGCGACGTCATCCGCGCCTTGGGTCGACTGCTCGGCCTCACCGTGGTCCTCTCCGAAGTCCCGGAGCAGCGCGTCACGTTGTCGACCGCTAGCGCCACGACGTCTGGCGATGTGGGGGCGTTGCTGGAGTCACTGCTCGAGACGCACGCCCTGATGCTGATCCCGCGCGGCACAATCGCGCAGGTGATGCCGGTGGCGCAGGCCCCCGCGACCGGCGCCGTGTACGCTGAGGGAACGCTTCCCTCGCCGGCACCCGTGGGGCTCGTCACCGTTTTGCGTCCGCTCAAGGGGCTGCGCGCGGAGGAAGCCGTGAGTGCCCTGCGCGCCGTCGCCAGTGCCAGCGCGCGCATCGAACCGGTCACGCGCACGAATGCGATGCTCGTGACGGATCGCGGCGTCCACGTGGCGCGGTACCTCGAGCTGCTCGCGCGTCTCGACGAAGCGCCGCTCGGAGAAGCCGGGCTGCGGACGTACGTCGTGCCGCTCCGCTTCGCCGATGCGGAAGATCTCGCGGCGGCGCTCGGGCAGGCGTACGACGTGGTCGTGGCCGGCGGGCGGTCGGGTTCGCTCGCGGATCGCGGCCTCTCCGCCGCGCTGGATGGATTCCGTCGCCGCGAGCTGGAGACCTTCCGCGCCCGTCCCGCCGGCGCGACGGATGCAACCGCGGCGCCCGTCCGCGCCGATTCCACCGGGGCTGCACAGGCCGGTGCGTTGGTGGGACGCACGACCATCGTCCCCAGCATTCCCACCAATGCGCTGATCATTCGCACGGCGCCGCCCAACTATCCGCTGCTGCGCGAGACGATCGAGGCACTCGACGCGCGACCGCCCCAGGTGTTGTTCGAAGTGACGGTAGCCGAGGTGGCGCTTGGACGTGGCGAGGAGTTCGGCGTGAACTGGTCGGCCATCGGGCGCGACGCGGGCGTCCGCGTGGGCGATCCGAATATCGACGATATGACGAGTGGTCAACAGGATTTCGCGCTGCGGGTGTCCAGCTTGAACGACATCGATGTGCGGGCCGTCCTGCGCGCAATCGCGTCGCGCACCAATGTGCGGGTGCTGTCGACACCGGAAATCCTCGCCGCCAATAATCGCGAGGCGCGGATCCTCGTCGGCAGTCGCGTGCCGTTCATCTCCTCCACCCGACTCGGCAACGATGTGGCGATCGATCGCGCCGTGCAGTATCAGGATGTCGGGACTACCCTCACGATTGTCCCCACGGTGAATCAGGACGATTACGTGAGCGTGCGGATTTTGCAGGAAGTGAGTTCGCTCACCACGCAGACGGTCTCGGCCGCCCTCAATGCGCCGATCATCTCCACGCGTGAGGCGACGACGCGCGCCATCATCCGCAGTGGCCAAACGGTCGTGATTGGAGGACTGATCGGGAGTGCCCAGGAGCAGTCGGAGAGCGGAGTGCCGCTGCTCAAGGATCTGCCCCTGCTTGGCGCGCTCTTCAAGCGCCAGGCCCGCAGCAACAGCCGCACGGAGATCGCCATCTTCGTCACGCCGCGGGTCATTCGAACGGATGCAGAGGCGGATGCCTTGCGCGAACGGTCGCAGCAGCGCCTCGACGGCGTGGCGCCCGGAGTCCTGACGCCTCCGGCGCGTCGCCCACCGAATACGCCGTGAGTGTGGCCGTGGATGGGCGCGCGTTGCGTGAGGCGGCGTCAGGGCCGCTCGCCGCTCGCATGTCACCGCGGTTTCTGGAGGAACATGCGTGCATTCCGCTGACGCTGGACGCGGGTGTGCTCACCATCGCGGTGGCGCGGCCGCTGTCGCGAATCACGACCGCCGAGGTGTGCCGGTTTTTCGGCGCGACCGTTCACGAAGTCCCGGCGCCACTTGACGACATTCGGGCGGCCCTGCTGACCGTGGCCCGAGACGCCGCGGACGCCAATGGGGTCAGCGACGGCAACACGGAGCTCCAGAGTCCGGCGTCCAGTGAGAACGATGGGCGTGGAGGAGGGCTGGCGGCCGATGAGGCGCCCGTCGTCACGCTGGTGAACGGCGTGATGCGCGATGCGCTACGTACGCACGCCAGCGATGTACACGTCGAGCCGACGGAGACCGGGCTGCGCATTCGCTTTCGGTTGGATGGGGTCCTGCAGGACATCGCGCGTCCTTCGCGGGAATACCGGGATGCCGTCGTCAGTCGTCTCAAGATTCTGGCTGGACTCGACATCGGAGAACGCCGCCTTCCGCAGGATGGGCGGGTCCGGCTGCATCTCGACGGCCGCGATGTGGATCTACGTGTCTCCAGCCTGCCGTCGCTACATGGCGAGAGCCTCGTGCTGCGCATTCTCGACCATGCGGGAGGGGCGCGGTCGCTGCACGAACTGGGAGTACCCGCGGTACTGCAGCCGACGCTGACGCGTCTGATGGCACGCACGTCGGGGATGACGCTCGTTACCGGACCGACGGGGTCGGGGAAGACGACGACGTTGTATGCTGCGCTGGCGCTGCGGAATCAGCCCGGGGTCAAGGTGATTACCGTGGAAGACCCGGTCGAGTATCGCATCCCCGGTGTCGTGCAGGTGGCGGTCAACCGGAAAGCCGGTCTGGAATTCGCGAATGCGCTGCGTTCAATCCTGCGTCACGATCCCGATGTGGTGATGATCGGCGAAATGCGCGATGCGGAAACGGCGTCCATTGCCATGCGGGCGGCGCTGACGGGCCATCAGGTGCTCTCCACGCTGCACACCACCGATGCCGTGGGGGCGGTGGCTCGGCTCATCGATATGGGAGTCGAACCGTACCTCGTGGCGTCCACGCTTCAGGGGATCCTGGCCCAGCGCCTGGTGCGGGTGTTGTGTGAGTCCTGCGCTCAACCGGCGGAGGCCCATGCGGACAAGGCAAACCACCCCGTGGGATCGGCACCACGCTGGCGTCGCGCCGTCGGGTGCGAGCAGTGCGTGGGGACCGGGTACCGAGGACGGACCGGTATTTTCGAAATGATCGAGATCGATGACCGGTGGCGTGCATTGATTGCTCGCGGGGTGTCGATCGAAACATTGCGGGAGACCGCGCGTGAGACGGGCGTGGTCTCGTTGCGGGATGCCGGCGCCGCGCTGGTGGCGCAAGGCGTGACCACGCAGGACGAAGTGCTGCGCGTGCTGGACGCATGAGCTTCCAGTTTCGCGCGGCGTCGCCCGATGGGCGGATGGAAGTCGGGGTGGTCGCAGCGTCCACGTATGAGCGGGCCGTCGCGGAAGTGCGGCAGCGTGGACTCGTGCCGGTCGAGGTGCATCCGGTGGCGTCATCCGCGTCGGCATCGTCGGCGTCCATGGTCGCGTGGTTCGGACGCACGTCCGTCCCCGAGGCGGTGGCGCTCTGGTGTCGGTCGGTCGGGGCACTGGCCGGTGCGGGCGTCGGGCTGGATCGGGCACTCAGCTTTGCGCAGCAGCAGGTCACCCATCCACGCGTCCGCGAGGCCGCCCAACAGATCACCACCGACGTCCGGGCCGGTCAGACGCTTGGGCAGGCCCTGCAGCGTCAGCACGCAATCATCCCCGAGGTCGTGATCGCCTTGGTCGAGGCCGGGGCGCAGACCGGTGCGCTCGACGAGGCACTGGAAAGCGCCGCAGCGTGGCTTGACGAGGTGAGGGCCTGGCGCTCGCAGC
>JBDKIJ010000174.1:0-4044 GCA_039797155.1 Gemmatimonadota bacterium
CCGTGCGCTCGCGCACACCGCTGCCCGATGCCCCGAACCCGGTCATCACTGCAACCCCGACCATCACCACCAACGCCCACGCGTACGTGTTGTACACCCCGACGGTTCCAGCGGTCAGCACCGGCATCGCCCCCCCGCCCCGGGTTGCCCCAGCAGCAAGAATCGTCGGCAGGAAATACGGCAACAGGAAGGGCCAGGTACACACCGTCAGGTCCAGCAGGTTGGCCCGCCGATAGCCATCAATGCCGAATCGGGTGCCGGTCTGCCGTGCGAACTCGCCGACCGCCAGAATGGCGACCACGCTGTGCGTGGTCAGCAGGACGGCCGCCGAGACCATCCCGACGATCCACCCTTCGGCGCCGCGGGCCGAGTGGGCGCGACGCGCCGCCTGTTCCACGAGCTGATCCAGGACGTTCGTCGCCTGCAGCGTCGCGACCAGCCCGACCAGCAGCAGGGTGAACACACTGACCCCGACCGCGCGCTGCATCCCGTCAACGATCACCCCGGTGGCCCCGAAGCTCCCGGGTTCCACATGCAGCAGATCATAGGGGCGCAGGACCCCGAGCAGGAGCGCGAGCCCGACGGCGGTCGCAATACCCACGAGCAGACTCTCGATGAGGTGCCGGCGCCGCAGGAGCATGCCGATCGTCAGCAGCGGGGCGGCCAGGAGACCGAGCGGGGTCCAGTCGGTCGAGGCCGCAGCAGAAGCGACGGCTACCGTCCCCTGCCCGCCGAGCCAGCCACTGATGCAGAGCGCTACGGCAGCCGCGGGCAGGGCATACACGAGCCGAGCGCGGACCGTCCCGCCGATATCGACCTGCTGGGTCCCACTGGAGGCGATGGTGGTATCGGAGACCGGTGAAATCGAGTCACCGAAGGTGGCGCCGGCGAGAATGGCGCCCATGAGCGCGGCCGGATGAGCCGCCGCGCCGGCACCGGCCGGATAGAGAAGCGGCCCGCACAGGAGAATGGTCCCGAAGCTGGTCCCGGTGGCCGTGGAGACCAGCATCGCCACGACGAACGCGGCGACGACATAGCCACCGCCGCTCAGGTCGAGGGCGCGCGCGCCACCGGCCAACGCGTTTACGAGGCCCCCGGCACTCAGGACCGTCCCGAGGACCCCGGAAAAGAGCCAGGCGCACAGCATGATCATGACGACCGGCTGCCCCATCCCCTCGAGCATGGCATCGGCGTAGCGCGTCCGATCGCGCGCCAGCAGCAGCCCCACGGTCAGCGCCGCCAGCAGAATGGGCCAGAAGCCCCGCTCGTCGGGGGCTCCCTGCAGCGCCAACAGGCCAACGCCGGTGAGGAACAGGACGAACGGGGTGAGGGCACCAACCACGCCGCCGTAGAACGAGAGCGGCGCGAGAGGCGTGGACGATGAGTGGGCGGTCGAGACGGTCATGACGTGGCAAAGCTCGTCCGCCGTGACGGATTCCGCTATCGTATGCGCATGGCGGACCCCACCTCGCGCGACGACGCATTCGAGCTCTTCGACCTCAAGGTCGAAGTCGTGGCCACCGATCGGCCGATGATCTGCAACCACAAAGCGGGCGACTGGTTCACGCTGCGTGGGGAGAATCTCGCGTTTCCGCCGGGGCAGACCTTTCCGCTCTACCCGCTTGCCGCGCTCCTCCCGCTGCTGCCGGCCAAGCAGCGGCCGACGCACCCGAACGACTGGATGACGACTGACGCCGAGGTGGCGTGTCCCGATCCGCATTGCGGCGCGCGGTTCCGCATCACGCGCATCGGGACCTCGGTGTTTCGTCACGCGGACGTGACGGCGGTCCCGCTGCCGGGGGACGTCGC
This sequence comes from Gemmatimonadota bacterium, assembly GCA_039797155.1. Taxonomy (GTDB): domain Bacteria; phylum Gemmatimonadota; class Gemmatimonadetes; order Gemmatimonadales; family Gemmatimonadaceae; genus Gemmatimonas. The sequence continues at coordinate 1,810 of JBDKIJ010000174.1, forward strand.
ATGACCACCCCCGTCACGCCCTCATTCGCCCCGTCACGCCTCATCAAGGGCGGCTGGCAGCTGGCCGGCGGGCATGGCGCTATCGATCGGAACGCCGCGATCGCCGACATGTTCGCCTTCGCCGAGGCCGGGATCACCGCTTTCGATTGTGCCGACATCTATACCGGCGTCGAAGAGCTGATCGGCGAATTCCTGCGGGGCTGGCGTGCCCATCATGGCGCGCAGGCGCCAGCAATCCGCGTGCACACCAAGTGCGTACCAGACCGTGACGCGTTGCCGTCGCTTCAGTATCGCGACATTGAGGCGCTCGTTGATCGGTCGCTCCAACGCCTCCGCGTCGATAGCCTCGATCTGGTACAGTTCCACTGGTGGGATTACACCGTCCCCGGATGGCTCGAAGCGGCCGGTCACCTCGACCGGCTGCGCCAGCAGGGGAAGATCCGGCATCTCGGGCTCACCAACTTCGACACGCCCCATGTGCAGGCGCTGTGCGACGCCGGGCTCCCCATCGCCGCCCATCAGGTCCAGTGCTCACTCCTCGACCGACGAGCCCTCGGCGCCATGGCAACCCTGTGTCAGGCACACGGGATCCGCCTGCTTTCGTACGGGGCGCTCGCCGGCGGCTTCTTCCACGAGCGGTGGCTTGGCGCCCCGGAACCAACCACGCCGCACGAGAACCGCTCACTCACCAAATACCACCTGATCATCCAGGAGTTCGGCGGCTGGTCAGCGTTTCAGGCGATGCTCCACACGCTCAACGACATCGCCCGCGCCCACGGCACCACGATCGGCACCGTGGCGCTTCGCGCCGTACTCGACGAACCGGCGATCACCAGCGTCATCGTGGGTGCGCGCCATGCGGCCCACCTGGCCGCGACGACCGCGGCGTTGGCATTGACGCTGACCGACGACGAACACCGCCGCCTGCGCCAGCACATCGATCAGGCCGCCGGCCCGGCGGGCGATGTTTACACGCTCGAGCGCGACCCCGAAGGCCCGCATGCGGGGATCATGCGCTACAACCTGAACACGGCGCGCTGACGGATCACGCGAACGCGATCACACGGTCGGCGCGCTATCGCGAACCAGCATCGTCCGGCGCCGGCACCACCGGAACGCCCGCAAAAGGCGTGAGCCCGGAGAGTGCGCCACCGACCGGCGCCCGCCCCACGTCGGTGATCCGGGCGACACGGTCGAGACGCGCCCCGTCGCCCGCCGCCGCATACGCCGCCGGCGATACCTCGAGCGCCCGCACCAACTGCGTCAGCCCGCCACACCGATAGCGGTTGCACAGCGAGGCGCGCGCCACCCGCGGGACCGTGCACCCGTCCGGGCCATGCATCACGCACGAGCCTTCGGCATGAAGATCCGGGACCCACCCCTTATAGCGGGAGATCATCTGGTCGGCGGTCGGCGTATCGCCCTGCGACGCGAGCACGCGACGGATCACGACCATTCGCTCCGTGTCCAGAAACGCCGTGCTGCCTCCCGACGGACAGCAGGCACCACGGCAGGTGCCACAGGCAGCGTCCTCCGCGCGCGAATCGGCCGACGCATCCATCTGCGCCGCTCGCGTGGCCGCATCATTCTCGGCATCCTCGGCCAGCGGCAGCGCCCACACCGAACGCACCAACTGGGTGATATGCTCGAGAAACGCCGCGCGCATTTCGACCGGCTGCGGCACCATCGGCGACGGATTCGACGGGATCAGGATGATGGGCGCATCCATACCGGCCGGCACATGGGCCTTCACGTGCGCCTCTGCCTGCGCGAGGCGCATCGCATCGCCCGCGCGCCGATCCGCAATCATGGCCTTCACCGCTGCCCCCGAGCCCGTCGTGATCCGATGAGGATGAGTGACTCCTGCGGAGGAATCAACCACTCGGCGCCCGTCGACGTAATCACCGCCATCTCCTCGACCGAAATCGTCTTGCTGCCATTCCCCCACGTCCCGTCGCCTCCCGGGAGCGTCCAGGCATGGAAGCCATCGAACGCGAACGTCATCCCCGGCTCGAGTGCGCGACGCGTCGACCGGTTGAGGCCGGGGCCCACGTCGTGTGCCCAGTAGCCGACCGAATGCCCCGTCCCCCACGGGACCGTCGCCGAGACGTTCCGCTGCATCAGCACACGCTGCGCCGAATCCACGACCGATCCGGGGACGCCGGGACGCATCGCGGCAAAGGCGGCACGACTCCCCGCGCGCGCGAACTCCCATTTGCGCTGCACATCAGCGGG
>JBDKIJ010000175.1:0-3170 GCA_039797155.1 Gemmatimonadota bacterium
GATTACTCGCCGCCACCAGCATAAAGCGCGAAGGGAATTGCACGGCGCGTGCAGCACGTGCCACGACCACCTGCCCATCCTCGAGCGGCTGGCGGAGCGCCTCGAGGGTATGCCGCGCGAAAAGCGAGAGTTCGTCGAGAAAGAGCACACCGCGATGCGCCAGGCTCACCTCGCCAGGGCGCGGCCACCCACCGCCGCCGACAAGCCCGGCCATAGAGATCGAATGGTGGGGTGCGCGAAAAGGGCGTGGCAGCGCGGCCGGATCCAGTGCGCCCTCCCCCAGTAATCCGGCGACCGAATGGATCGCCATCACCTCGAGCGCCTCGGCCTCGGCCAGCGGTGGCAGGATTCCGGGGAGCCGTCGGGCCAGCATGGTTTTCCCAGCACCAGGCGGACCAACGAGTAGCAGGTTGTGTGCGCCCGCCGCCGCGATCTCTAACGCACGCCGTGCCATGGCCTGCCCCACCACCTCGGCCAGATCACCACCGTCCGAAAGCGGCGTTGCGTGGCGCGGTCGACGCGGTGATGGCGTCAACTGGCCACTCCGTAGCATGGTGACCAGCTCGCCGAGCGAATGCGGTGCCAAGATCGCGACGCCTGCCACCTGCTGCGCCTCCGCCAGATTTCCCGGCGGGACCACCAGCATGGCCGCGCGCTCGCCGACAATCGCGGCGACATGTCGAGCCACAGCCAACACGCCGCGTACGCCGCGCAGTTGGCCGTCCAGCCCCAACTCTCCGACGGCATAGAGGCCGGTGAGTGATGCCGGATCGATCTGGCCACTGGCGGCGAGCAACGCAAGCGCGATCGGCAAATCGAACGCCGTTCCAGTCTTCTGGAGATCACCTGGCTGCAGGTTCACCGTGACACGGCGCGGCGGCACGGTGAAGCCGCTGTTCACGATGGCAGCCTGCACGCGGTCGCGACTTTCCTTGACCGCCGTGGCGGCCATCCCCACGAGCGTCCATTGCGGCAACCCATTCGCGACATGGACCTCGACCAAGATGTCGAGGGCATCAATGCCGATAACGGCAGCGGAACGGGCGGCGGCAAGCATGGCCGCACACTAGGCGCGATGCTCCACCAAGCAGGTACCAATGGAACGCGGGGCCGCGCATTGCAACGCGGCCCCGCGTCCGACACACCATCGGGACAACTCCCCGTGCTACATCGTGGGCTTGCCCAACGTATACTTCGCCATCCACTCGTACTCCCGCTTCATGCGGTCGAGCTGATGGTAGTACTCCGTGAGCCCGTGTCCTTCACGCGGATAGAACACCAGTTCCGTGGACTTACCGCGATCCTTGAGGGCGCGGTAGAACTCCATCGGTTGACCGATCGGCACCCGTTCATCGTTGCCGCCATGCAGGATCAGCAGCGGCGTGGTCACTTTGTCACTGTACGAAATCCCCGACCGCTCGAGATACTTGCGGATGCTCGGGTTGACGATCGACCCGTCGTACTGCACATCGCCAAAGAACGTGTTGATGTACCCCGGGATGTCGGTCGTCCCCGCCATCGACAGTAGTGACGGCAGCCCCGCACCCATCATGGCCGCCTTGAAGCGACCCGTCTGCGACACGACCCAACTCGTCATGTAGCCGCCGTAGCTCCAACCCTCGAACGCCATGCGCGACGAGTCGGCGATCCCGCGAGCGATCAGTGCATCCACGCCCGTCATGATGTCGCGATAATCGCCGCCGCCCCAATCCCCGGTGTTCGCATGCATCCACCATTCACCATAGCCCGTGGATCCACGCGGATTCGGGTACAACACGGCCCAACCACGCGCGGCCCACGTCTGCCCGGGATCGGTCCCGAGCTTGAAGCCGTTCGTGTGCGCGCCGGTCGGGCCACCGTGGGCTGACACCACGAGTGGCACGCGTGCTCCCGCCGCATAGCCCACCGGCAGCAGCAACACGCCCTCCACCTCGCGGCCGTCCGATGATTTCCACGTGATCACGCGCTGCTCGCCCAGTGTACGCTCTGCCAGCCAGGGATTGGTCGTCGTGAGACGACGGGGCGCGCCATTCCCTTCCTGCAGGTAGACCTCACCGGGGACCGTCGCCGAGGCCAGGATCATGGCCAGTCGGGTGCCCGCCTGATCGACCGAGACCCCACCGACGAGCACCTCCTTCGTGCGACGGGTGTATGTGTTCGACGCGAGTTCGTAGGCAAACAGCGTCTGGTACACGCGATCGGAGGCGCTGAACCAGAGCGCCTTGCCATCGGGAGACCAGCGTACAGCGCTCGCGCTGACGTCGAAGTCCTTGCGGGCATGATTGGTGAACTGCTTCGTCGCGACGTCGTACGTCATCAATCGCGCATTGCGGATCGTGCGCGGCATGACGCCATCCTTGTGCGGCGCGAACTCGTGCGGCACCATCGTGAACGCGAGCGTCTTCCCATCCGGCGAGAACTGCGGCGGCGAATCCACGTCGTGCGTGGTCGTAACGGCCTCCACCTTGCCGCTCGCGACGTCCACGAGATAGGCATCATGGCGCTCATCACGGATCATCGGCGTGGGCGAGCCCTGGAACGCGAGCCATCGCGAATCGGGGGACCAACTCGGGGCCGCATTCACCGTGTATGCGCCGCTTGTCAGCTTGCGCGCCGCGCCGGTCGCCACATCCACAATCCAGATGTGATTGAGACGGAAGTCGCCTTCGTACACCTGCGGATCATCACGACGGCGACGCTTGGCTTCCTGCTCGCGCGTAAGCGTATCGGGGGTGAGCAGGGCGATCTGCTTGCCGTCCGGCGACCACGTGTAACCGACAACGCCATCGCGGACAGTTGTCAGGGCTCGCGCCTCACCGCCATCGGCTGGCAATAGCCAGATCTGCGGACGCGGGCCCTCGTCTCCCGTGGCCGCGCCACGCGCGGTGACGAATGCGATCGTCTTGCCATCCGGCGACCAGCTTGGCTGCGACTCGCCGCGCTCCCCGTAGGTGAGTTGACGCGCGGCACCACCAGCCGCCGACACCAGGAACACGTGGGAGCGCCGATCATGGCGATCACCCAGTGCTGTATCCCCCTTGGCGTTCGGATGCTCCCACGCCGAGACGGTATACAGCACCCGCTGTCCATCGGGGGAAAGCGCCACGCCACCGACGCTCTTCATGCGCATCACATCCTGATCGTCGAGCCCGCGCGCTTGCGCGTGCGCG
>JBDKIJ010000176.1:0-5257 GCA_039797155.1 Gemmatimonadota bacterium
TCACGCTGCAAGGCGCGACGATGCTGGCGATGTACCTGTTGGGCACGGTGGCGGCGCTCGTGGCGGCCGCGTTCTTCAAGCGGACGCTGCTCAAGGGGCCGGTGCGCCCGATGATTCTCGAACTCCCGCCATATCGGTGGCCGAGCCTGTCATCGCTGGCGGTATCGGTGGCGCAGCGTTGTCAGCTGTTCCTTCGCCGCGCGGGTACGGTGATCCTGTCGCTGTCGATCGTGCTGTGGGCGATGGCCACGTACCCCAAGGCGACGGTCGATGGCACGCTCCCCGAGCCGGTACAGCAGGAGCAGCAGCTGGCTCAATCGGCGTTAGGGCGGATTGGGCACGCGTTGGAACCGGCGGTGCGTCCCCTCGGGTATGACTGGAAAATCGCGGTCTCCATTGCTGCCAGCTTCGCCGCGCGCGAAGTGTTCGTCTCCACCATGGGGACGATTTACGGAGTTGGCAGCGAGAACGAAGCCGCGCTCACCGAGCGGCTCACGACCGAGCGGCGCGCCGATGGAACGCCGGCCTACACACCGCTCATCGCGGTGGGGCTGATGGTGTTCTACGTGTTCGCGCTCATGTGCATCAGCACCGTGGCCATCACCGTGCGCGAAGCGGGCGGTGGGCGACTCGGCTGGCAGTGGGCGGGCGTGCAGTTTGCCTACATGCTGGCGCTCGCGTACGGCGCCGCGTGGCTCGTGTATGTCGGTGGGCGGGCGCTGGGCTTTGCGGCCTGATTCGTAATCCGGAGACGCTGATGGATGCCCTGTTGGTGACCCTGATCGTGGGGAGTGCAGTAGCCTACGCTGGGCGTCGTGCCTGGCTCGCGCTTCGGCAGGCCCGGCGTAAATCGGCATCGGGGTGCGGTAGCGACTGCGGCTGTCACTAACGTCGGCGCTACCCGTCAGTCGTGACGCGCCTTGTCGGTGACGGTTCGTACGACATCGGTGAAGGTCTCATCGACCGCGGCGACCACTGCACGTAACGACGCGAGCCATGCGGGCCACGTTGCCGATGCCGTCGACGTCGGCATGGGCATCATCTCGCGTTCTTCCTGCGTGAGCCGGCGAAGCGCTGTGAATACCGGCTCCGTAGCCTCTTCGATACGTGCTTCCAGCGCGCGCATGGCGGCGCCTTCGGCGGGGTGAGCCTTTCGTGCCAGATCCGCGATTACCTCGAGATATGCCGCCATCAGGCGGGATGCGGCGAAGCAGGCAATCTGACGCGCGGTGTCCCGTTCCCTGTGCGCCGCCGCCCGCGCCTTGAGCAGGGGACCGAACCAGGCATCATGAATCGCCTGGTGTCGGGGGTCGGGGAGTGGCGTGCCCAGATGATGCGTCGTCCGCAACAACTCGGGGAAGTCGGGGATGCTCATGCGCAATACGCGGCGCATGACGACCTGACGTCACGCCAGGAGCGCATCCACCACCGCATCGGTGTCAGCCAACGAGGCGAAAACCGCTGCCGGATCGTGGCGAGAGAGTTCGTCCACATCATAGCGTCCCGTCGCTACACCGATCGCACGCACACCAAGTGATCGACCGCAGTGAATGTCGGCTGGGGTATCTCCGATGATGACCAACTGATCACCGCGCACCTCGGTATTCAGCAGCGCACTCGCGCGCTGACGCGCCACGGATGGCAACGCCGGTCGATCCTCGGCATCGCATCCGAATGCATTGGCGCGGAACTGCTCGAACGGGATCTGCACTGCCTGCAGCTTGTGCCGCGCTCCTCGCTCGATGTTGCCGGTCAGCAATCCGAGGACTACCCGCTCATGCGCACGTAAACGCTCCAGCAGCGGCGTGATGCCGGGGCACAGTTCGGCCTGTGCCGGATTCGAAGTCAGCTCGTCGGCCAACCGGCCGACATAACTCGCCAACAGATCGTCCATGCGCGCGGAGATCACGGCGTCGTCCACGCCGGCAGCGCGCATCTGCTCCCTCGCAATCTGGCGATCCGTCTTGCCGTCATAGCGATAGGTAGGATCTCCCTTCGATCCGAAGACCGTCAGCAGCGCGGCCTCCATCGAGCGCCGTCCCGCGCCATCGGTGCGGAGCAGGGTGCCATCGATATCGAACAGGACAATCTTCATGCAGCCGCGTGCTCCGCCGTAGTCGAGATGGAGGCCGCCGGCTTGGACGTCGCCGTACGGGAGACGAGCAGCCCGCCCATGATGCAGGTCGTGCCGATCAACTGCCACAGCGTTGGCTGCTCCCCGAGGGTCGCCCACGCCACGCTCAAAGCGATGATCGGTTGCAGGTTGCCGTACATGGAGGTGCGCGTTGGTCCGAGCACGCGCACGCCACGATAGAAAAGGAGATAGGCAATCACGAGCGAAACGATTCCGGAGTACACCATGGCTCCCCATTGCGGGGCACCGAGCGCCCCCCACTCGAGGGAGACCAGCTCGGGGAGCGCCACCGCGCACAGGATGACGGTGCCGCTCGTCATGGTGATCGCCGACAGATGCAACGGGTGCGCACGCTGCGTGTAGGGCTGTAGCAGCACGCTGAACAACCCCCACGTGATGCTGCCGCACGTGATGAGGAGGGCGCCGAGCAGCACCTGTCCATCGCCACCAAAGCCCTGCGTACTGCCCACCACCGCAGCGGCGCCGATCAACTGCAGGAGAATGCCGGTCCATCCGCGGCGGGAAATCCGCTCGCGTCCCAGCATCCGCGAAATGATCGCGATCCATGCCGGACCCGCGGCCGTGATCAGCGCGGCGACCCCCGCGCGGGTACGGGAGAGCCCGAACACGAAGAACAATTGATAGGCGCCGTTGCCGAGTGCACCCAAGGCGAGCAGGCGCCAGCGATCCCGGACCGAAGGCCACGGCACGCCGCGAATCATGAAGGCGATCAGGTAGAGCGTGACCACCGCCAGCACGATACGCAGCGCCGAAAAGGCCATCGAGGGCATCCCCTGCAGCCCGGCCTTCATCACGCTGTAGTTCACCCCCCAGATGACGGCCATGAGAATCAGGCCGGCATCCGTGAGCCCGAAACGGACAGGCGCTGGCGCAGGGGATGGTGATGACATGCCGCAATGTAGACGGTACCTTGCGGGCATGCACGTCTCCTTTGCGCTCTTCGCCGACGCCGCGAATATCTCCCAGGAAGGGAAGCTCAATGTCATGGGCATCTTCGATGCCGTCCACGTGGCACAGCTTCCTGCCCTGCATCCGCGTGCCACCTTCGTGGTGCGTCTCAAGGCATCATCGGCCGACGCCGGGGTGCATCCGTTCAGGATCCGGTGGCTCAATCCGCGCGGTGTGGAGCTCTGGTCGTCGGAGGCGGAGCTGGAAGTTGGCGCCCCACCACCGGGGACGTCGGAGCTCGATATGCCGGTCATCCTGCAGCTCGACCTCCCACTCGATCTGGTCGGCGACTATCGCATGACCATCGACGTGAAGGGGCAATCAGCGGCCGTCTCGGTCCTTCACGTCCGGGGCGGCGCGCCGCCGGTGGTGCCACCGCCGCAGGGGCAGATGGTCAGCTGACGCAGCTGACTACCGCGGACTGGATCAGGAGTCCGCGAGATCGAACGTGATCACGCATCCGCCTTCCGGGTGCGGAGAGATAACGAGGGCGTATGCATGGCCCGATATCGGATCGGGCACCGTGGTGCGGACCCGCTCGCGATCCTGCAATGCGCGGGCGATGGTCTGTTCGAGCTGACGCCGTTCCGGCACATTCGGCTCGCGGAGCAGCACGTCGAGGAAGTGGCGCCCCAGCAGACTGGGGATCGACAACGCACACAACTCCGCGGCGCGTGTGTTGCACCGACTGACGATGAGCGATTCCTCGAGCACCACGATGCCGCTGGCGGTGCCATCAAACGCCAGCTTCCATTGCCGCGTGATGCGCTCGACCTCTTCGAAGAGGCGTGCATTGACGATCGCGACCGCCACCTGATCGGCCAGCCGTTGGAGTACCCGCGTGTCCTCGTCATCGAACGGGCGCGGTCGGTTCAGGACCGCGATGGCGCCGATGGTGCCGCTCCCCGCTACCAGCGGCGCAATGACGGCGCGCTCCACCTGGTACAGCTGCTGAACGGCGCGCGCGACGCTCGTACCCCGTGGGTCATTGACCACGACCGGCTGATTCGTGCGCACCGCACGACCCATGAGACTCGCATCCACCGGCAGATGCACCCCGCTGAGGACGTCGGCGCTCCCGAACGCGGCCACGATATGCAGGTATTCCCCCGCACCGAGGGCGATACACGCCCCTTCCGCGCCAAGTAGCGACACCGCGTGCCGAAGAATCAGCCGGTGCACTTCGCCGAGGCGGAGGGATTCGCTGACGGCGCGCGCCACATCGGCCAAGGCCTCGGTCGTCCGCCGTTCCCGTTCGCTTTCTGCATAGCGCCGCGCATTGGCGATCGCCGTCGCCGCCTGCGACGCGAGGGTGCTCAGCATCTCCTCGTCATCAGGCGTGAAGACATCGGCATCCGCAGCATGGACGGCAAGCACACCGAGCAAGCGGAGACCAACGCGCATCGGCACGGCAATGGCAGATCTACTGGGGATGCCCTCTCCGCTAATGTCGGCGAGCGAGATGAGCGGCATGCGCCCTGTCTTCGCACGTGCGCGATCTGCGTCCCGATCGCCCACCCGCTGCGGTTGACCGGATCGAGCCACGTCCGTGACCAGTCCATCGGCGAGCGGCTGCACGGTACGCGCCACCTCGCTCCCGTGCATAACATGCCGAGCAACGGCCACCGTACCCGCATCGAGATCGGGGCTCAGCAGGGCTACGCCGTCCGCTCTCACCGCCCGCTGTACCTGACGAATGAGCTCTTGCAGGATCTCCTGTTCATCCAGTGAGCGCGTGAGTGACGCGCCAGCTTCCTGCAAAAGCTGGAGGCGCGCCTGACGACGACGCGCGACAACATCGAGCGCATCATAGGCTACGCGCGCTGCCAATAGGCGAATCACCGTGGTGAACGCCTGCATCCATTCGGTCGTCGGCTGTGCCCCGTCATCTGGATGCGCGACGAGCAGGATGCCCAGCACCTGCTGGTGCGGCCCTCGGAGTACCCCGGCCAGCACATCGGTCGGTTGCCAGAGCGCAGCCTCCGCGACATCGGCCGGTTCGGTTCCGAAGAACTCCCGCGCGACCCACGCATCGGTGCCCCGCAACAGCGCCACATCACTCGTCCCCAGCCGCTCGAGCTGCGTCATGCGGCGACGCCACACTGCTCCGGGGAGCGGTGCCAGTGGCAACCCCTTCGCCTCTTCGCGACCAGC
>JBDKIJ010000177.1:0-3286 GCA_039797155.1 Gemmatimonadota bacterium
CGCTTGGACGCGCAGGGCTCGTTGAAGTTCGCGTGGTATTGTTCGACGCCGAGCATGTGCTCGTTACGGCGACCGACATCAGTGATGGGGAAGTCCGGCGCGTCGCGCTTGAACGCGCTCAACGGGAACTGACCACGCTTTTTACGCTCGAGCCGTCCGCGGTGCGGGTCGTCGACCTCAGCGGTCGCATCATGCGCGCCAACCCGGCGGCCCATGCCGAGCACCATGGCAACACGCCGGAGACGGTACGCGATCTGTGGGAGTTGGATGCGCCCCATGATGTTGCGCACAACCGTCCCTTGGGGTTCCTCGATACGCCGGCCATGCGCGCACTTGCCGGGCTGACCGTGCGCCGACAGATCCTGGACGTTCGCCGTAAGGGGGACCGTCCCTGTTTCGTAGAGTCGTCGGCCGCCCCGATGCTGGCCGCCGATGGTCAGGTGGTGGGCGCCGTCCTGGTCGACGTCGATGTCACGGATCGCGTGGCGTTAGAGAACCGGCTGCGGGTGTTCGATGGGGAACGGGCCAGCAGTGAGCGCCAGGCCAACGAGGAAACGATCCGCCTTGAGCAGCTGGTTGAGGAGCGTTCGCGCGCGCTGCTGGCTTCGCATGAGGAGCTGGTCCGAGAGCGCCGGCTTTCGGCGGTCGGTCAACTCGCCGCGGGGGTGATGCATGACGTCAACAACGCGCTCAATCCGATCATGGCGGCCGCGTATCTGCTGCAGCTGAATGCGGAAAAGCCGGAGGCGGTCCGGGACTATGCGGAGCGGATCCGGAAGGCTGCGGAAATCGGAGCAGCCACGGCGTCGCGAGTCGGGCGCTTCATCCGTCAGGAGCCGATGGATGCCGGAGGCGTGGATGCGGTGAATCTCTCGACGCTGGCGGCTGAAGTGCTCGATCTGACCGAGCCAATGCGACTCCAGCGATCGAGTGGGACGCGAGAGGTCCGGATCGAGCCACTGTTTGCCGGTCCCGTCATGACCCGCGGCCTGGCCGGTGAGATTCGCGAGGCGCTGCTGAACCTCGTACAGAACGCCATTGATGCGATGCCTGAAGGAGGCACGCTGACCGTCCGGACGTTTCTGGATGGCTCGGACGCCTGTGTCGCCGTACGGGACACAGGGGTGGGGATGTCGGCGGAAGTGCGGGAACGCGCGTTCGAACCCTTCTTCACTACGAAGGGGCGTTCCGGGACTGGCCTCGGCCTGGCCGAGGTCTACGGCATTGCTCGTCGCCATCGGGGGACGGCCTCGATTTCTTCAGTCCCTGATCGCGGTACCGAGGTCATGTTGCGGTTCCCGGCGTTCACTGATCACGCGGTCGAACCCATCGCCGAGCGCCCCGCCGCGATGGTGCCACAGCGGATCCTCGTCGTCGAGGATCACGATGATGGCCGCGAATTCCTTCGCCGGATTCTGGTGGAAGACGGCCATCTGGTGACCGTGGCGACGAATTGTGCTGAAGCCCGACAGCACCTAGAGCGCGCCCGTGACGGGACGGTGACGTTCGACCTGATGTTGACCGACGTGGGATTACCGGACGGCAATGGGTGGGATCTTGCCGAACACGCGCGGAGTTTACTGCCAGTGTTGCGAATTGGTGTCGTCACGGGATGGGAGCCACAAGTCGGCCGTGAAGATGCCGGTGTAGTGGAATTCGTGCTCCGCAAGCCGTTGCGGGCAATGGAACTGAAGGCTCACATTGCGGGAACAGTGCATCCCGTGATTCAACCCGAGTAAGACTCATGTCGGAATTACCGTCTACGATTCGTGTGTTGGTCGCCGAGGACAATGCGTTGGAGCGCTCCACCCTCGTGGATCTCCTTGGTGCCCTTGGCCACATGGTCGTGGCAGAAGTCGAAAGCGGGACGGAAGCGATCGAGAAGGCCCAGCAGTTCACCCCCGATGCCGTATTGCTGGACATGCACATGCCCGGCGCCAGCGGAGTCCAGGCCGCCGAGGAAATTGCCAGCGCACTGCCGGGTACGGCGGTGGTGCTTGTCACTGGCGATCTGTCGCTGACGTTGTCTTCGGCGGACGTGTTGCGGAGCACGGCGGTGGCCCTGTTGCCCAAGCCGACGCCACCGACGACGCTGGATGCGACCTTGCGCATGGCCGTCACGCGGGCGCGTGAGCTGATCGAGGCGCGCCGTGAAGCCGCCGAAGCGAAGCAGCAGCTCGAGGCACGCAAGCTGATTGAACGCGCCAAGGGGATCCTGATGCGTCGCACGGGAAGCAGCGAACAGGAAGCCTACCGCATCATGCAGCGCAGCAGTCAGGATCGCAGCGTGCGGATGGTGGATATTGCGCGCGCCGTGATCGACAGCGAACCCGGCATGAAGGTCTGAATTTCGGTGTTGTCGAAACGACACGAGCCCGCACCGGATGGTGCGGGCTCGTGTCGTTTGTCGCCGGAGGGCAGGCGGTCCGATCAGGAAATCGGTTTCGCTGGTCCGGCCACCTGCTTGACGAGTTCATACAGGAACTCGAGACCGTCGTAGAAGGCCTTGATGCGGAGCTTCTCGTCGCGGCCATGGGCATTCGTTTCACCCGGCGTCGAGAAGATCCCGCTGACGCCATAGGTCGGGATGCCAGCCGCACGGAGGAAGCGACCGTCCGTTGCGCCGGTGCTCATCGTCGGAATGACGGGCACGTTGTTGAACATTTTCTTCGTCAGCTGTGTCGTGGCCTCGAGGACCGTCGGGTTGATGGCACTCGGCGCGGCACCGAATCGTTCACGCGAACCCGTACGCGCCGCTACCTTCACCCCCTTGTCGCCGATGATCTCCTCCAGCTTGGCGCGCACCTGATCGGCCGTGCTGGTCGGTGCGATGCGGCAGTTCACGTTCGCGGTGGCGAGTTGCGGGAGCGCGTTCTCCGCGTGACCGGCGCTCAGCATCGTGGCCACACAGCTGGTGCGCAGCATCGAGGCGTAGCGGGGGTCCGTGGAGATGACGCGCGCGGCGGCCGTGTCCAACGGATTCTCCGCGATCGTCTTCATGGCGGCGGCCAGGCTCGGCATCTCCACCTTGGCCGTCTGCTCGAAGAAGGGGCGTGAGACGGCGTTCAGTTCGACCGGGAAGGTGAAGCGCTCGATCTTGCCAAGCGCCGTCGCGAGCTGATAGATCGCATTGTCCTTGCGCGGGACACTCGAATGGCCTCCCGTGTTGGTGACGGTGAGCGTGAAGTTCACCGGCACCTTCTCCGCCGCTTGGATCGAGTGAAACTGCGGCTGGTCCTCCATGGTGAGCGTGCCGCCACCGCCTTCGTTCAGCGCATACTCGGCG
>JBDKIJ010000178.1:0-5829 GCA_039797155.1 Gemmatimonadota bacterium
CCTTCCATTCGGCGCTAAGCTCATCGAGCGACAGCCCGATCTCGCGGCGGAACGCGCGATCGATGCCTAGGCTCGGCGTGGCGTTCATGATTTCGCCGATGACTTCGTCACCCCAGCGGGCGCCAACGTACTGCCAGAGGGCGAGGCCGTAGCGGTACGGAAAATACTTGTCGGGGCGCTCCGTCATCTGCGCGATGGACGGGAGCGCATTGTTCACGACGGCATCGCGGACCCATGCATCGGTCCACGGATGCGACGGCCCGATGGAGAGGTATTCCGCCAACCCTTCCATGAACCAGAGCGGCGGATTCACCATCGCGAGGTTCTGCAGCCCCGCGCCCGCGCGCCCGCGCGAGAAGATGTCGAAGGTGAACACGTGCACCATTTCGTGCGTGAGCACGTGTTCGAAGCTCTGCCAATCGCCGCTGAAGAATTGCGCCATGCGCTGACGCAACGGGTCGGTGACACCGCCCGTGCCTTCACCGAGGTCGCCGAAGACGTTGCTCTGGGCGAAGTCGCCCGAGGAGCTGAAGATCAAGACCGGCTTTTTCTCGCGGAACTGGTGTGCGGTCAGCCGAGAGAGGCGTGCGTAGGCGCGCTCAGCCATGCGCGCGGCGTCAGGGGCGACGTCGGCGATTTCCGGATAGTAGTGCACCAGCAGGTGCTCGGTCTCGATGACGCGCCAGCGCAGGCGGTCGTACTGGACCTGATTCTGACCGAAATAGTTTTGCGCGTGCAGCGGGGCCGGCACGGCCGCGGCGATGGTCGCCAGTGCGATGGCCGCCAGAGCGACTTCCGCCAAAGCGACTTTCGCCAGTGCACCTGCCGCCAGCGCGACCGTTCCCTTCGCTGCCGAATGTGCCCATCGAACCCATCGCCGCGCCATGCTCATGTGATTACCGCGCTCCCTGCGTGACGGTCTGATCGAGGGCGAGTGGCGTGGCATCACCCCACAACCGCTCGAGTTGGTAGTACTGCCTGAGGGTCGGATGGAAGACGTGGACCACGCAGTTGTGATAGTCCAGCAGCGCCCACCGACCCTGGGTCAACCCCTCCGACATGGAGGTAGACACGCCATCCTCCTTCAACCCTGTCTGGATGTGATCGGCAATGGCGCGCACGTGGGTATCGGAGGTGCCGGAGGCGATGACGAAGAAGTCCGTCATGTCCGTCACCCCCCGGAGGTCGAGGACCACGATGTCCGTGGCCTTGAGGTCGCTCGCGAGCGCGGCGGCTCGGCGGGCGATCGGTTCTCCGGGGCTGGGGGCGCGTTCTGCCATGTCGATCAATCGGATTGAGAGGGGCGGGGGACCCGATGCTGGGTACCCCGTCGAATACTGGAAGGTTGCGTGAAAGGCGGCTGGACGGACACGGGGCACGGCGCGAAATCGGGGCCACGCGTCAGCCGGAACGACGAAGGGGAGCCCGGCGTGCGGACTCCCCTGGTCGAACCCGAGCGGGGTCCGGTTACTGCTTGATGACCCACACCTTGATCTCGGGGTGCACGTCCGCGTGCAGGCGGATCGCCACGCGGTACACACCCAGCGCCTTGATCGGCTCGGCGAGCTCGATCTGGCGCTTCTCGATCTTGAAGCCCTGCGCTTCGAGCTGATGCGCGATGTCGGCCGGCGTCACCGAGCCGAACAGCTTGCCTTCCTCACCGACGCGCGCCGCGAAGGTGATCGAGACTTCGCCGAGCTTGGCGGCGATGGCCTTGGCCGCCTCGACCTTCTCGTTCTCGATGGCTTCGAGCCGGCTCTTCTCGAGCGCGATGCGCTTGCGGTTCCCCGGCGTCGCCTCGTAGGCCATGCCGCGCGGGAGGAGGAAATTGCGGGCGTAGCCCGCCTTCACGGACACGATGTCGCCAGGGTGTCCGAGCTTGTCGACGGCACTGCGAAGAATGACTTCCATGGGCACTCCGGGTCGAACCGGTGAAAGATTGCGATCGGAAAAATCTAGCGACTTCTGCGCGGACTCTCGCGAGTCCTCAGCGGGACGACGGACGACGCGCGGCGGCGTCGGCGCGGAAGTCACGCCAGGTGTCCCCGAGCCCAAGGGTGAAGGTGACCGCCAGCAGCGCGATCAGCACCCACACCGGCCCAAGCACCGGGACCAACAGCACCAACGCGAGCAGCACCCACCCCGCCGCCCGGTCGGGAATCCACCACGTCAGCACCCCGGCGCCCCGCAGGGCGTACAGGGTGCCGAAAAACCCGATCAGGTTGAGCCCGACCACCCGCCACTCGGCGAGCGTCGGCAGCAGGAGCGCGGTCATGCCGACCACCAGCCCCCACACCAACTGATCGTTGAACCGCAGGTCGCGCAGCGCCCCGAGCGGCGGGCCGATCCGGACCCGAGCCAGTCGATGGTACGCCGCCCACCCCAATGCCAGCGCCAACAGCGATTCCAGCGCGAGCAATGCCGGCGCCAACTGCACCAGCGGCCCGCTCCGCCCGTCGTCCGTGCCCGGAAGGGTCGGGGACGGGGCCACCAGCACCTGCAACAGCCCCTCAAGTCGCGTGGCGCGATCCGCCACCTGCGGAAACCGCAGGATGAGCCGCTGCCACGAGGGATCCCGCGTCCGCTGCTGCCACGCCTCGAGCGAGGCGCCGAGCCGCTGCTGGTATTCCAGCTGGAGCATCGAGGCCGGGGCACTGAAGGCAGATCCGCCATCGGGTGCCCGCGTGGAGAACCCGAACAACGTGACCACCACCGTCAACGCCACCGCACCCAGCGCCCGCGTGAGCACCGGCTTGGCGGGAGACGCCAGTGCGACGAGTCCGAACGCCGCACCCATCGTCACTGCCCATCCACGGAGGAACGCGCCGTATCCGGAGACCGGTAGGGGCACCTTCCACACGACATATGCGGCAGCAAGTCCCCATACGATCGCGACCGACAGGCGGCCACCGGCCCACCACCCGACCACCGCACAGGCGGCGATCGATACCAGGACCAGCATCGCGAACTGCTCGACGGGAAGGAGGAGGCGTACGGTCCCGGCGATGAGTGCCAGTGCCGGCGGCCACGCTGGCGCCGCCGTAACGGCCACCATCGCGAGCATCCCCAGCACGAACCATCGCCATCCCCGCTCCTGCGGAGCCGTCACGCCAGCGTTCGCGGCCGCGCCGTGCTCCGACGCGACCGCTTCGTCCATCGTCAGGCCGTCTGTCCCTTCACGTACGGCAGCAGCGCGAGGTAGCGCGCCTTCTTTACAGCCTTCGACAGCTGACGCTGATGACGGGCATCCACGCCGCTCAGACGGCTCGGCAGAATCTTGCCGTAGTCCGTGATGAAACGGGCGAGGAGGCGATCGTCCTTGTAATCGACGTAGCGAATGCCCGCTTCAGTGATCGGGCAGGGCTTTCTCTGGCGGCGCATGGGTTATTCCTCGTCGTCGTCGTCATCGTCGGTCACGCGACGGCGTGACGCGAGCTCTTCGTCGCTGAGCTTCGGCGCACCGAGCTCATGCTCATGCAGCGTCACCAGGTAGCGGATCACGCCTTCGTCGAGCTTGAGCGCACGCTCGAACTCGGGCAGGGTGGCCGGCGCCGTGGTGAAATGGCTGATGATGTAGTAGGCCGACTCGTGACGGCCAATCTTGTACGCGAGCTGACGACGGCCCCAGTGCTCGATCTCGGCCGCTTCGGCGAGGTTGAGCAGTGCCTGCAGCTTGTCCAACTTTTCGGCGATGGCCGCATCTTCGAGCGCACTGTCGAAGAGATACACGGCCTCGTACCGCCGCGTCGGGTTGCGGCGGATCTTGAGCTTTGCCACTCGGCAATCCTCCCTATGGTCGTAGAGTGCCACCCGCAGTTGCCGTTCCGCGGGCGGAGGGTGAAAGAAGGCCCGAAGGGCTTTCTTGGCTAGCCTCGAAGAATAGACAGGGGCCTTCGGGACTGCAACTGCGGCCGGGGTACTTCGACCGGAGTGGCAGTACCCAGACCGCAGTGGCAGTACCCAGACTGCAGTTGCAGTACCGCCCTGCCGATACCCCTACCGAATGCCCTTTCTGGACCAGGTCAGGTGGGGCGATGAACGTCGAGTGGAGTGTGGCAGGGCATGTGGGGAACGCCGAAAACCGGCCGTGTCGAAACGGGTACGCATAGTCGCCTGACGGGGAGGACCCGGTGGCGGCTGGTCGCGCTGCTCGGCCTTGCCCATCTCGCGAGCTGCGACGGCAGTCCCGTGGCAACGCGCCTCCCGGATCGCATCACCATCGCGGTGCCCGTCGCCGCCGGTCGCCTGTCGGTTGGAGAGATCACGATTCTGCAGGCCACCGTTTCCGCCGGCAACACGCCGGTCTCGGCGGCCGATGTGGCCTGGTCGTCCAGTGCCCCCTCCGTCATTGCGGTCGCGCCCGGTGGCCTCATTACGGCGGTCGCGCGCGGCACCGCCGAAATCACGGCGTCGGTTCCACGCTCCCCTGATGTCACGGCAACCGTGATCCTGTCAGTCGTCGGCGCAACGACGCTGAAGCTCGACACCCGCGCCGTGACCATGGACGAAGGGGGACAGCGTCGCCTCAACGCCGCGGTGGCGTATGATGCCGGCGCGATGCCCGCCGCGATCACCTGGCGATCGAGCGTCCCGTCCGTCGCGCTGGTGGATCATCAAGGGCTGGTGACCGCCCTGGCGGCGGGGACCACCGTTATCCGCGCCTCGGCCTCGGGGCTCACCGATTCGGCCGTGATCACCGTATCCCCGCAGCCGGTGGGGAGCATTACGATCGATTCCACGAGCAGCACGACGCTGTTCCTTGGCGATCGGCGCAGCTACACCGCCACGGTACGGAGCGTGAGCGGCGCGATCCTGTCGGGCCGGCCCGTCACCTGGTCAACCGTCGATCCGTCGGTGGCGACCGTCACGGCCGCCGGCCTCGTCACGGCCGTCGGCGCCGGGACCACGACGCTGTCCGCGGAGTCCGACGGAAAGGTCGCCGAGCGGGCGCTCACGGTGCGATTCCCCGCAGCCACCGTGGTGCTCTCGCCGAGCAGCCTTCGGGTGCCCCGTGGCTTGACGGGGGCGCTCGCCGCCGAAGTGCGGAACGCCACCGGCGTCCCCCTGACGGATCGGCGATCCGTCTCGTGGAGCAGTTCGGCGCCGTTGGTGGCCACCGTCAGTGCTGATGGGGCGGTCACCGGCGTGGCGAATGGCACCGCGACCATCACAGCGACCGTGGAAGGGGTCTCCGGCACCGCGACCGTCGCGGTCGTTGACCCGGTCTCGGCGGTGCTCGTGACCCCAGCGACGGCCACGCTCGTAGTGAGAGGGACCCAACAGCTGACGGCGTCCGCACGCGATGCAAAGGGGGCTGCCCTCACCGGTCGCCCCGTCGTGTGGTCCTCATCGAATGCGGCAGTGGCGACGGTCAGTGCTGCCGGTGTGGTGACCGGGATCGCCGCGGGAAGCGCCAATATCACCGCCACCGTGGAAGGCGTCGAGGCGGTGGCCACGATCACCGTGGTGCAGCCGGTCGCGACGGTGCAGGTGAGCCCGCCCCAGTCGAATCTATTCGTGGGGCGCACGCTGCAGGTGACCGCGTCGGCGCGCGATGCGTCGGGGGCGGCGCTGACCGGACGCGCGGTGACCTGGTCGTCGTCTGACCCGACGGTGGTGACGATTACGGCGACCGGGCTCGTCACAGCGGTTGCCGCGGGCAGCGTCACCATCACCGCCACGGTGGAAGGGATCGAAGGAACGGCCAGCTTCACCATCATGCCGCTACCAGCCGGGGTCACCGGCGTTACGGTCACGCCGACGACCGTGAGCCTGTTCACGGGGCGCACGCGCACGATCACCGCCACGGTATCCCAGCCGGCGGGGGCG
>JBDKIJ010000179.1:0-8133 GCA_039797155.1 Gemmatimonadota bacterium
CGATGTGGCTTCCGTCGCCATGCGCCTGCATGAGGTACCGCGCTTTCTCGATGATATGCCCGGCGCCGTGATCGCAGCACCCGCGTCGTGGCGTGAGTCAGCGCTCTCCTCGATCCGGGATATACGGCAGGCGCTCCCGCCGCTGATCGACCGCTGGACCGCACAGCACGACGTTGACACCGAATCGGTCACCTGGTTGCGCGAGGCGCTCGAGACCGCACACGCTGCCCTGGACCGAGCGAGCGCCGAGATCGCGTCGATCCCCGACCCTGAAATTGGTGCGTCGTCCATCAGCAGCGTGGCACTGGGTACGCTGCTGACACGCGGCTGCTTCCTCGCGACACCCACGGCGGTGCTCCTTGAGCGCGCCACAGACGAGTGGCAGCTGCTGGAGCCGCTCCTCATCGAGCGCGATGCGATCGTGATGCTGGCGGAGGCGCCGTCTCACCCGCTCCCTGAATTTGCCACCCAATCTCCGAATCGGCTTGGGCGACTCGCGGCTCTGGCCAGGCCAACGATCACCGACGCCCTCCTGGGCGCATGGTTGACTGATGCATGGAGCGCCTATCTCGCGGGGTTTTGCGACGGCGATGGCGAACTGCTTCCCACTGAGCTGGACGATCTGCCCACTGACGCAATCGTTGCCCGCGCTACCCACGTTGTGCACGCGCTGCTGGATCTCCGTGTGCATACGGGAGCCCTCCCGATCGAGGAGGCCTCGATGTCACTCCAGGAGCTGCTCGGCGTGTCGGCAACAGATGCCGAGGCCGTCGTGAACGCCCTGTCGATGGCACCGGGACGAGCTATCCATGCGTGGTTCGGTGCGCACGCGCTGCACCAGACGCGGCATGTGCTACAGGAGCGTAGTGTTTCCGACCACGCGGCCTTTGCCGTCCGCGCCATGCAGTACGGTGCGATCCCCGCCCTCCTGCTCTCCCGTCTTCTGCTCGTCACGTAATGATGACCACCACCGTACCGCTTGCTCCTCCCGTCATGCCGCAGCGTGTGGTGATTGGCCACGCGATGCATCCGCAGCTGGCCGAGGTGCTCCTCAAGAGGCGACCGTCACTGGTCATCCGCGGTCGACTCCCGGGCGACGTGACCGCCGAGGATCTGGCGTGGGCCGATACGTATATCGGATTCCGGCGTCCGCCTGCTGCCGCGTCCATGGGAAGTGTGCGGTGGGTGCACAGCACGGGTGCGGGTGTCGATGGATGGCTCATGGGCGAGCAGCCGCTCGAAGCGGGGATTCTGCTGACGCGATCGAGTGAGTCATTCGGCCCCTCGATCGCCGAATGGGCTCTCGCGCGCGTCTTTGCCTTTCAGCAGGAAGTCGTGCCGCTGCTGGATGCGCAGCGCGCCGAACGCTGGGCGCCCCGCGACGTCCCGCGCGTTGCCGGCACTCGGGCGCTGATCGTGGGGACCGGCGACATCGGCCGGGCGATGGCGCGACTGTTTGCCGCGGTCGGCATGACGGTGCGCGGCGTCTCGCGTTCCGGTACGTCGGGCGAGCCGGCCTTCACCTCGATGCATCGCTTGGATGCGCTCCCCGAACTGGTCGGTGACGCCGACTGGATCGCGCTGGTACTTCCGGATACGCCGGACACACGCGGCGTGATATCGCGCGAGATCCTCGCTCGGTGCCGCAACGCGGTGCTCCTGAATGCCGGGCGCGGTTCGGTCGTGGATGAATCCGCCATTCCGGAGGCGCTGGATCAGGGGTGGCTGCGCGGCGCGGCGCTGGATGTCTTTACCGTCGAGCCGCTGCCATCGCATTCACCCCTGTGGCGCGATCCGCGCGTGCTGATCTCTCCGCACAGCTCGGGACCCTCAACGGTCGACGCGACCGCCGACGGTTTCCTCGAGTGCGTGGATGCCTTGGCTCGTGGAGTGCTACCGCGCTGGACGATTGATCGCGGGCGCGGTTACTGACGGCGATTCGCGTTCAGCGATGCGCGTTCAGCGATGCGCGTTCAGCGATGCGCGTTCAGCGCCGCGCGGCGAAGAATTCCTTCAACAGGGCGCTCGACTCCTCGGCCATCACCCCGCCGCGCACCTCCGGACGATGATTGAGCCGTGGGTGCCGGACGAGGTCCCCGACGCTGCCGCACATCCCGGCCTTGTCGTCCCACGCGCCAAAGACGAGCGCCCCAACGCGACTCAAGACGATGGCGCCGGCGCACATCGCGCATGGTTCGAGCGTCACCACAAGACTGTACGCGCCAAGATTCGCGTCCCCCACCTGCGCGGAGGCCTGCCGTAGCGCCAGCGCCTCAGCGTGCGCCGTGCCATCCGCGTCGCGGCGCATGCGATTTTGCGAAGCCGCCACGATTTCACCGCTCGCCGAGTGCATGACGACGGCGCCCACAGGGACTTCGTGCGCCAGCGCCGCAGCGCGGGCCTCGTCGAGCGCCCGCATCATTGCTGCGTGCACATGGCGGGAGATCGGCTGTGCGTGTGTCATCTCAGGGTGACGATTTCCATCCGTAATGCCGCTCGAAGTAGATGGCCAGTGCATTTGCGAGCGCTGTCGCAAAGGCGGCACGCGAGTTCGGCGCATCGCGAACGCCCGCGAAATTGCACTCGATCTGGATGGCATCGAGCGCGCCACCCTGCACCGAGCCGTGGCGCTGGGTATTGAAGCCACCGTTGAAATATTCCTCGCCGACCTTGGGTGCCGGATCCTGCGCCGATGGCACGGAGGGAAAACCCGCCGACGCGAGCAACGTGCCGAGGCTGAATGGCCCGCGGAGCATCGGCACGCCACGGTCGGTCGTACTGCGGGAATCGGTGGACAACTTCGCGATACTGGACCGCAACATCGTGGACGACGCGGTGAGCGTCGCATCTGACTGCCGCAGTTCGCTTTCAGATAACAGGTAGCCCAACTCGAGTCGGGCCACCGCATGCGCATGCCCATGCAAATCGATCACCAACCCACGACCATGCCGCTTGGTGGTGATGTCCTTGGCCGAATCCACCGCGGCGTGCAGCCACGCCCACGGCTTCTGTAGGGCGATGGTGCCTCCCGTTGCCTCCCCCATGTCCCGATTCGCGTCGAACTTTCGCCGGCTCAATCGGTTGACGACCAGATGCGCCTTGGTCCCCGTACGACGCTCGAAGGCCGAGATGATTTCGCGCGCCAGCTCCTGCGTATTGGCGTCATTCACCGTCACGCACCCCGCACACACGCGATCCGGCAGTGCGGACGGTGCGAGGGATCCACCATGCGGGGCAATGATGACCAGCGGCGCATTGCCCGGCACATACTCGAGCCAGCCGTTCTCATCTGTGTAGGTCTGCCCGACCACCAACGGTCCTACCGGACCGACTGGAGTGGCCGGCGCCACGGGTGTTGTGGGGGCCGTGGGGGTGGTTGGCGTTGTCGATGCGCTCTCGCCACCACCGCCGCAGCCGGCGATGATGACGAGGGTTGCGAATCTGAGGAACGCCAGACGCGTGCTCGTATGCATCACGTACCCGCCGTCACCCGTGTACTGCCACCCTCAAACGCCGCCTGGGCCGCGGCATCGATCTGATCCCCAATCGCAAACGTCAGGGCCGCGTCGCCCGCCTCGGTGTCCGCCACAATCACATCGCCATCCTTGAATCGTCCCTCGAGGACCGCCATAGCCAGCGGATTCTGGAGCAGGCGTTGCACGGCGCGCTTGAGCGGTCTAGCGCCGAATACGGGATCGTATCCTTCATCGGCGAGGCGCTGTCGCGCGGCGTCGGTCAGACGCAGCGACAACTTGCGTACGGCCAACAGCTTCCGCAAATGCCCCAGCTGAATGTCGACGATAAAGTCGAGTTCGTCGCGTCCCAGCGGATGGAAGACGACGATGTCATCCACGCGGTTGAGGAACTCCGGCTTGAACACCTCACGGAGCGCCTGCAGCACCTCCGTTTCGATCTCACGCCACGACTCGGCCTCGTCCTGTCCGAATTCCAGGATCCGCTGGCTGCCGACATTCGACGTCATGATGACGACCGCGTTCCGGAAGTCGACCGTGCGTCCCTGCGAGTCGGTGAGCCGCCCGTCATCGAGCAGCTGCAGCAGGATGTTGAAGACGTCGGGGTGCGCCTTCTCGATCTCGTCGAACAGAATGACCGAGTACGGACGCCGACGCACGGCCTCGGTGAGTTGCCCTCCCTCCTCGTAGCCGACGTATCCCGGCGGGGCACCAATCAGCCGAGCAACGGCATGCTTCTCCATGTACTCGGACATGTCGATGCGCACCATCGCCTGTTCGTCATCGAACAGGAATTCCGCGAGTGCGCGCGCCGTCTCGGTCTTGCCGACGCCAGTGGGACCGAGGAAGATGAACGAGCCAATCGGGCGGTTGGGATCCTGCAGTCCGGCCCGTGAGCGCCGCACGGCGTTGGCCACCGCGCGCACGGCCTCTTGCTGACCGATGACCCGCGTGGCGAGGACGTCTTCGAGCTTCGTCAGCCGTTCCCGCTCGCTTTCCAGCATGCGCTGTACCGGAATACCGGTCCAGCGAGCCACCACTTCGGCTACATCGTCAGCTGCGACTTCCTCCTTGAGGAACTGCGGCCGTCCATCCTGACTCGCCAACTTCGCCTCGGCCTCTTGCATCTGCCGCTCGAGTTGCGGAATCCGGCCGTAGGTGATCTCGGCGGCCGTATTCAAGTCGCCGGTGCGCGTGGCCTGCTCCGCTTCGAAGCGTGCCTGCTCCACCTGCTGCTTGACGCGCCCGACCGCGCCCAACGTTTCCTTCTCCTGCTGCCACTGCGCGCGCATCCCGGACGCCTGCTCCTTCTTGTCGGCGAGTTCGCGCTCCAACGCCGTGCGCCGCTCGCGCGATGCCGGGTCCGATTCCTTCAGGAGGGCCTGCCGCTCGATCTCCAGCTGCACGATGCGACGCTCCACCTCATCGATCTCCTGCGGGACGGAGTCGATCTCGATGCGAAGTCGCGAAGCGGCCTCATCGATCAAGTCGATGGCCTTGTCGGGGAGGAAGCGATCGCCGATGTAGCGATTGGATAACGTTGCTGCGGCTACCACCGCACCGTCCGTAATGCGCACGCCATGATGCGCCTCATAGCGCTCCTTGAGCCCGCGCAGAATGGCAATCGTACTCTCCACGCTTGGCTCACCCACGTACACGGGCTGGAACCGCCGCTCGAGCGCGGCATCCTTCTCAACATGTTGCCGATATTCATCGAGCGTGGTGGCACCGACCACGCGCAGTTCGCCGCGGGCCAGCATCGGCTTCAGCATGTTTCCGGCGTCCATGCTGCCCTCGGCCTTTCCAGCGCCGACGAGGGTGTGCAGCTCGTCGATAAAGACGATGTACAGCCCTTCGGCGCTCGTGATTTCCTTCAACACCGCCTTGAGACGCTCTTCGAATTCGCCGCGGAACTTCGCGCCGGCAATGAGGGCACCGAGATCAAGCGAGACGAGCTTCTTGTTGCGCAGCCCTTCTGGGACGTCACCGCTGATAATGCGCTGCGCGAGCCCTTCGGCAATGGCGGTCTTACCCACACCAGGCTCGCCGATCAGCACCGGATTGTTCTTGGTACGGCGTGACAGGACCTGTATCACGCGACGGATCTCTTCGTCGCGACCGATGACCGGATCGAGCTTTCCCTTTCGAGCGGACTCCGTGAGATCGCGTGTGTACTTCTGGAGCGCCTGATACTGTTGCTCCGGATTCTGATCCGTGACCGTATGCGACCCGCGCACCAGCTTGAGCGCATCCAGCAGGGGCTGCCTGGCCGCACCAGCCGAGGCCAGAACGCGTTGCGAATCGGTGCCTTTGGCATCAGCAAGCGCCAGCAATAGATGCTCGGTGGACACGTACTCGTCACCCAGCGCTTTCGCGTCGCGCTCGGCAGCATCAAGCACCTGGCTGAGTTCGCGACTTAGCGAGGGCTGCGCCTCGCTCTGCTTGGCGTATCGCGCGGCTTCCTGTTCGGCCGCGATTCGAATGGACGCGACATTGGCACCAACCCGTTGGAGCACCGGCACGACAATCCCCTCGTCCTGTGCAAGCAGCGCCAGCAGCAGGTGCAGGTCGTAGACGAGCGGATTCCCGGCCTTTCGGGCCAGCGCAACAGCCTCGTTGAGCGCCTCGGCGCTCTTCACGGTCAGACGGTCTGGATTGATCATGTTCACTCCGATGGGCAACGACAGTGCCGCGTCCGATATGCCGTTTCAGCAGGCTTTACGGCAACGAACCGGATCCTGCGGCGACTGCTCCGACAAAGATGCAGCGAGGTCGGGAGATTATGCCGTCGTGGCACGAAGTGGTCACAAGCGAAAAGGCGCGCCGGGTCCGCTCACCCGGTGCGCCTTCTCTGATGTCGTGCGGGTCTCGTGGTGCTCGACTGCTTACTTCACCACGATCATCTTCTTCACCAGCGGTATGCCATCCACCTCGAGGCGATAGAGATACACACCTGAGGCGGCCTCCCGTCCGGTTGCTTGGATTTTGCCGTCCCAGTAAGCGACGAACTCGCCACAGGAAAGCGACAATTTTTCCAACGGTTGACCACCGGCCACTCCGCTTCCACCCTGCACCACCGGTACTGCCACCACCTGATACAACACGTTGTAGATGGTGAGGCTGACCCGGTACTGCTTGCTCGGGTTGGAACACGTGGACGACTCCATGCCCACGCTGAACGGAATGCGAGTCTCAGGGTTGAACGGATTCGGATAGTTCTGTCCGAGTGTCGCCCCATTGCGGCGCTCCCGACCGTCCTGCGTCTGGGCCTCCGCGACTCGTGGCATGAACACGCTGAGAGCGAGCACCAGACCCAGTGCTGCCCACAAACGTTTCATGGTACTTCTCCGACTGACGAATCAGGTTCTCGGTCGAAGTCTCCGTTGAGGTTTCCTACGAACCCGCCTATCGGGCCCTCTTGGATTGTAGGGCTCAGGGGCGCAAGCGTCAAGCAAGCGCGGGACGGCACCGCCTAGACGATACTTTCCCAGTAATGGAATGCACGGAGCGGGCGGGAATCTGGGAGGTATTGGCTCAGAAATTCGCGCAACAGGCGCTGATGGGCCCGGAGCAACGGGCCGTCGACCTCCCCGCCAGCGGAGGGAGACGGCGCTGCCTCACCGGCGGTTATCCATCGGCGAAGGGTATTACGCGCCGACACGGGAAGGCGACGCCCCTGAGCGCCACGATGCGCAGCACAGCGGAGGCACACGAGGCCGCCCATCGCGACCATAAAGCTCGCCTCCTCCTCGACCGCAATGTCACCGTGACACTCTGCACATTCATCCAACACGGGGCGATACCCGACCTCCCCAACAACTTGCCAGATGGCGGCCAGAGCCACCCCGGCCATCTGCTCCCGGGTGGACGCCTTGCCAAGGTGGTCGAACGCCTGACGGACCTGATCAAAGACCACGGGAGCGGCCTCTTCATGGACCAGGCGCAACACCACTTCGGCCAAGGCATTCGCCGCCGCGAAGCGGTCGAGATCGGCAGCAAGCGCGGCGCGTGACACCGAGACGTCAAACCCCTGCAACGCATGGAGGTCGCGCCCGCTCTTCACCTGCAGCTGCGCCTGTCCCTCGGCGAAGAGGTCCATGGCGCTACCGAACCGTCGCCGCGACGCGCGCATCCCCCGCGCTACGGCAGAGACCACGCCGGCCTCGCGCGTCAACATCCGCACGAGGCGTGACGACTCGAGATAGTCGGCGGTATGCAGGATGATGGCGTCGGTCGACAACAACGGCATGCGGTCAAGTTAGCGCAATGCGAGATCAACCCCGCCCTGTCCGGCGGCCACACGGCGGAGCTCCACTCCCAGCGCGGAGAACACCACGAGCGATGTGGTAGCTCCCGCGCCGCTTACGAGACAATGGACACGGCCCAATGCATCGGCCACGCCGGCCGAGCAGGTCACCGGCTTGCCATCCGCCCCCGTAAGCGTCATCCACGGTGTCGTTCCCGACGCAACGATCGATAGGTCGTCCGCGCGCAGCTTCAGCAACCGATCGGAGAAGGTGGCGAGATTTTCGTAGGCCGATACATAAAGAAACCCGTCGGCCCCACGCTTGAGGCCCGCCCCATAACTGCCGGCCGGCATGCTGCGCGTGCTGAGTACTCGACGGTTCCTGAGGTCGACCTTGGCAACGGCGCCTGAGAA
>JBDKIJ010000180.1:0-3067 GCA_039797155.1 Gemmatimonadota bacterium
GGCGCGGCGTCCGGTGGCATCTACAAGACCACCGACGGTGGGGTGCACTGGGAAGAGCTGTTCGATGACCAGCCGGTGCAGTCCATCGGATCGCTCGCCATTGCGCCGAGTGATCCGAATATCGTGTGGGCCGGGACGGGTGAGGCCCATATCCGGAGCCATATCTCCATCGGCCAAGGGATCTACAAGTCCACCGACGCCGGCAAGACGTGGGCGCTGATGGGACTCGAAAAGACGGGGCGCATCGCGCGCATCGCCGTCCACCCCACCAATCCCGACATCGTCCTGGCCTGCGCGCTGGGCACGGCGTACGGCCCGCAGCAGGAGCGCGGCGTGTATCGCTCCACCGATGGCGGCACCACATGGACCCGCACGCTCTTCACCACGCAGGATGCCGGCTGCTCGGATCTCGCGATGCATCCGTCCAATCCGCGCATCCTGTATGCGGGGATGTGGCAGATCGAGATTCACACGTGGGGGCGCACGAGCGGCGGCCCTGGAAGCGGCCTCTTCAAGAGCACCGATGGCGGGGTGACCTGGAAGAAACTCGTCGGCAATGGCCTGCCCACGAAGGTCACCGGCAAGCATGCGCTCGCCATCGCGCGCTCGAATCCGTCACGCGTCTACGCACTGATCGAAACCGGCGATGGGGTGCCGTTCAACGGCGAGGCCACCGAGAGTGGGCAGCTCTGGCGCACCGATAATGATGGCGCGACTTGGCAGCTGATTACCCGCGACCGCAATGCCATGGGCCGCGCGCATTACTACTCGCGGACCGCCGTCACGCCGGACAATGAGAACGAGCTGTACTTCCTCACCGCTGGGTACAGCAAGTCCATAGATGGTGGACGCACGCTCACTACACTGAACGGGCAGGAGCGCCCCGGCGGCGATCATCACGACATCTGGATCGATCCCACCAACGCCAATCGGCAGATCGTCGCGCACGATCAGGGGCTTTCGATCACGATCAATCGCGGGCGCACCTGGTTCCGCCAGCGCCTGAGCAACGCGCAGATCTATCACGTGACCGTGGACAACATGATCCCGTACAACGTGCTCGGGAACAAACAGGACGAGCCGTCGTACCGGGGGCCAAGCAACAGTCGCGTGCAGGGTGGACGGAGCGCGGGAATTTCGCGCGGCATGTGGCACTCGGTCGGCGGCGGAGAAAGTGGCTGGGCCACGCCGGATCCGGTCGATCCGAATATCATCTGGAGTACGGCCTCCGGTAGCGGCATGGTTGGCGGTATCGTGGTCCGCTTCGAAGAGAATCGTCGTCAGTTCCGTCATGTCGAGGTGTGGCCGCAGCAGGCGAATGGTCCGGCCGAAGAGAACCGGTTCCGTTTCGTATGGGACGCGCCGTTGCTCATCTCACCGCATGACCGCAATACGCTCTACACCGGCAGTCAGCATGTGCATCGCACGCGCGATGGGGGACAGAGCTGGCAGGTGATCAGCCCTGATCTCACGCGCAACGACCGCAGCAAGATGAAGAGCTCCGGCGGGCTCACGCCGGACAACATCGGCGTCGAGTACTCGGGTGTCGTCTACGGCATTGCCGAATCGCCGAAGCAGAAAGGTGTGATCTGGGCCGGCACCAATGACGGCCTCTTGCAGCTCACGCGCGATGACGGGGCCACGTGGACGAATCTCACCGCCAGCATTCCGGGAATTCCGTCCTGGGGATCGGTTCGATCGATCGCTGCTTCGAAGTGGGATGTGGCGACCGCGTTCATTACGGTGGACGCGCATCAGGAAAACGATCGGAACCCCTACGTCTATCGCACCACCGATTTCGGCAAGACGTGGACAAAGATCGTGACCGGCATTCCGGTCAGCATGCTGAGCTACGCCAAGATCATCATCGAGGATCCGGTGCGTCGCGGTATGCTGTATCTGGGGACGGAGAACGCGATCTATCTGTCATACGACAACGGCGACAACTGGCTCCCGTTGCAGAACAACCTGCCGCATGCGCCGGTCTCGGGGATCGTGGTGCAGGAGCACTTCAACGATCTCGTGATCTCCACCTACGGACGTGGCTTCTGGATTCTCGACGATCTGGCGCCGCTGCAGCAGCTTGACGCCACCGTGCTGGCCAAGGGGAGTCACCTTTTCCCGCCGCGCGCCGCGTATCGCTTCCGCCCGATCACGGCGCCGAGTACCACGTATGATGATCCGACAGCAGGGAGTGATCCCGAATATGGGGCCAGCCTGAACTACTTCTTGAAGGCACCGGCCAAGGCAGCCCCGCGCATCGAGATCCTCGATGCCAACGGCAAGGTCGTGCGTACCGTGCGTGGCACGAATCGGAGCGGACTGAATCGCGTGCACTGGGATCTCCGTGATGAGCCAAGTACCGAGGTCCGCCTGTTCTCAAGCCCGATGTTCGCCGAGCACATCGTGCCGGGGCCGGAGGGGCGGGTCGCACCAGGCACCAACCGCCTTTCGATCCTGATGCCGCCTGGTCGTTACACCGTGCGCCTGACGGTGGACGGCGAGGTACAGTCGCAGCCACTCGAGGTGCGAAAGGACCCGAATAGTGCCGGTACCGAAGCGGAGATCGCCGATCAGGTGAAGGCGCTGTACGCCATCAAATCACAGCTCGATGAAGCGGCAGCGGCGGTACACCGCGTGGAGGCGGTACGCATGCAGCTGCGCAGCGTGCAGCGGATGGCTGATGCCGATGCGGCGCAACAACTGCGTGGCTTCGATGCCAAGCTGGTTGACGCAGAGATGAAGTTGGTGGACCTGCGTCAGACCGGCGAAGGACAGGATGGGGTACGGTTCGGATCACGTCTGATCAGCAAGATGGGATACCTCGCCAACGGTGTCGCCACGGCGGACTTCAAGCCCACCGCGCAGGCGGTGGAAGTGCAGGGGATCCTCGGCACTGATCTCAAGACCGCGCTGCAGGCAATCGATGCTGTGATGAAGGAGCTAGCTGGTATCAATCAGCTCCTTGAGTCTCGTGGGCTACCGAAGATCGTCGATCGACCGCGGCCGGTGCAGTAACGGACTGGTCATGTCACAGAGTACGAAGGGGGGCGACCGATCATCGGTC
>JBDKIJ010000181.1:0-5147 GCA_039797155.1 Gemmatimonadota bacterium
AGGCTGTCGAAAGTCGGCACCGTGCTCGATGCGCTCAAGGTCACCGCCGATCGGCAGAAGGTCTCGCGTAATGACGCCCAGCAGGATGTCGGAGGTACCGAGCGGGCCATCAGCAACCTGAATGCGCTTCCCCCCGATCAGTTGAACGATCTCGCGTCGATGGCCGCGACCCTCCCTGGTGTGCAGCTGGTGCCTGGGCAGGATGGCGGCCCGAATGGTTTCTCGATCCTGGGTCTGGGTGCCGATCAGAACAACACCACGCTGAATGGCATGCTGTTCGGAGGTGCGGGTCTCCCTCGAGACGCCGGTGTGATGAGCTCGCTGATTACCTCGCCCTACGACGTATCCCGCGGCGGGTTCAGCGGTGGACAGTTCAGCCTGCGTACCCGCTCCGGCACCAACTTCGTGCAGCGTGGACTGAGCTTCGTCGGCGATGCGCCGGCGCTTCAATGGACCGACGCCGCCGCCCGTGCTCAGGGGCAGGAGTTTACCAACGGGTCGCTGGGCGGCGTGATCTCGGGGCCCTTGGTCATCGACAAGGCCTTCTACAACTTCTCGTATCAGCTCGGGCGTCGCACCAACGATCTGCAAACGCTCCTGAATACGTCGCCGACCGGGCTTCAGGCCGCTGGGATTTCGGCCGATTCGGTCTCGCGCCTTGTCGGTATCCTCGGGAATGCGCGCGTGCCGGTAAATGTGGCAGGCCTTCCCGGGAGTCGCATCGGCGATCAGGGCTCGGTGATTGCTGCGATCGATTTCTCGCCGCCATCCAGCACCAGTGGGTCCGCCTACAACCTGACCGTGAACGGCAGCTGGTCGAAGCAGAATCCGGCCATTCCGCTCACCACGGCGTTGCCATCGACCAGTGCCGATCGCACGTCATTCAACGGCGGGGTCCAGGGTCGGCACAGCGGGTACTTCACCCTCAAGTCGATCGGTGTGCTCACCGAGTCGTCAGTCAGCCTCAGCGCGTCCGAGAATGCCGGGCATCCACTATTCGATCTGCCGGGTGGCCGCGTTCGCGTGAACTCCACCTTCGGAAACGGCACCAGTGGCGTGCAGAATGTGGCCTTCGGGGGCAACCCGTTCCTCGGGACCTCGCAGACGGCCACCAGCGTGCAGGCGCTGAACACGCTGTCGTGGTTTAGTGCCAACAACAAGCATCGACTGAAACTGTCGACGGAACTACGCCGCGACGGGTCGTCGCAAGACCAGACCATCAACCGTTTCGGGACGTACGCCTACAACTCGCTGGGCGATCTCCAGGCCGGGACGCCGGTGGCGTTTACACGCACCTTGTCGCCGCGCATTCGCGACGCGGGACTGCTGGTGGGTGCGATTTCTCTCGGCGACTCCTATCGCCGCACCGATCGCTTTCAGCTGCAGTACGGCGTCCGAGTGGACGCGAATCGCTTTCTTGATGCCCCCACGGCCAATGCTGATGTGGCGCAGCGGTTCGGTGTACGCAACAACGCCGTACCCAATGGCGTATTCGTGAGCCCACGGGCCGGATTCTCCTGGCAGTATGGGACGGGCCCGCAGATCGGCGGATTCGCCGGTGCCTTCCGTGGTCCGCGCGCGGTGGTGCGCGGCGGCGTGGGGGTGTTCCAGAATCTTCCACAGGCCACGCAGATCGGTACGGCCATCGACAATACCGGATTGCCGAGTGCCATTCAGCAGCTCGCGTGTGTCGGGGCGGCCGTCCCCGTGCCGGATTGGGCTGCGTTCATCGACCCCTCGCGCATCCCATCGCGTTGCGCCGATGGCACGACCGGTACGCTGTTTTCGAATGGGGCACCGAACGTCACCTACTTCAGCCCGGACTTTGCCCCACCGCGCAGTCTTCGCTCGAATCTGAGCTGGAGCGGCCCGGTGTTGTGGAACCGGCTCAATGCGTCATTCGACCTCACGTATTCGCATAACAGCCGGCAAACCAGCACGATCGATCGCAATTTCGCGGCAACCGAGCGCTTCGCATTGAGCAACGAAGGGGGACGCCCGGTGTATGTGGTCCCTACCAGCATCGTGCCCATCACGGGTGGCATCGCGGCCGCGGATGGTCGCGTGACCACGCAGTATCAGCGCGTCACTGAGCAGCGGAGTGATCTGCTCTCGCGCAGCGGACAATTCACCACCCGACTGTCCCCCTTCGCTTTCAACTCGAACATCAGCTGGTCGCTGAACTATACCTATGGGCGCGTCCAGGAGCAGTTCCGCGGGTTCCAGAGCACCGACGGCAATCCGCTGACGGTGGATTGGTCGCGGGCCTCGATGGACTCGCGCCATCAGCTGGGGCTCACCCTCTTCTGGAACGCCTTCGACGTGGTCCGCATCAGCTGGTTCACCCAGTGGCGCTCGGGGACGCCGTTCACGCCCACCGTGGGCGGCGATATCAATGGCGACGGCTACAGTAACGACCGGGCGTTCGTGTTTGATCCGCGCGGCAAGGTGTACCCCGCGATCTATCCGCCACCGCCGGCCGCCGTCGTGGACATGGGGATCCAGCAGCTGCTGGACAATGGCTCCGCTGTGGCCAAGGCCTGCCTCTCGACGCAATTGGGTCGTGTCGCGGCACGCAACAGCTGCCAAGGGCCGTGGACCAACTTCTCGAATCTGAGTTTGTCCCTCAATCCGCTCAAATTCCGCATCCCCCAGCGCGCGACGTTGTCCTTCAATGTCTCGAACCCGCTCGGCGCGGCCGATCTCCTGCTCCACGGTGAGAACAATCTGCGTGGCTGGGGCCAGCAGCCGTTCCTCGATCCGTCACTGCTGTACGTTCGCGGCTTCGATCCGAATACGAAGCAGTTCCGGTATGAAGTGAACCAGCGGTTTGGTGCGACGAACCCACAGTTCCAGCAGTTCCGCACACCGGTCACCATCTCGCTGAACATGCGCTACGATATCGGCCCTACGCGGGAACGGCAGCTGCTGACGCAGACGCTGGATCGAGGCCGTCGTCTTGAAGGAACCAAGCCCAACGAGATGAGCATCAAGGCGCAATTCGGTAACGGCGGCATCATGAACCCGATGGCGACCATGCTTCGCGACCAGGACACGCTCAAGTTGAGCGGTGATCAGGCCGATCAGATCGCCTCGATCAATCGTCGCTACAACATCCGGGTGGATTCCATCTGGGCGCCGATCGCCAAGCAGTTCGCCGAGCTCCCGGACGGCTACGATCGCGACCGGATCTATTTCCAGTACGTGAAGGCCCGCGAAGCCACCATCGACATCCTTCGCGGCTATGCGCCGACGGTGCGCAAGGTGCTCACGAAGGAGCAGTGGCGAAAGCTGCCCCCCTTCGTGGCCAGTGCGCTCGACGACCGCTATCTCAAATCCATCCGCTCCGGTACGGCGGGCGGTGGTGGTGGTGGCATGATTATGGGCGGAATGGGTGGCATGACCGTCATGGGCGGCGGTGGTGGCATGACCCAGATCATCATGCGGCAGTAGGCATGCAACTGTAGGAACATAGGACTTCATTCATACATGACCTTCATGCACACGCTTCGACTTGTGGTCGCCGGTACGCTCCTGGCCCCGGCATTGACCCTCTCCGCGCAAAACCGTCCGCCGATCCGGCCGCTCGGCCAGGTCACGGCGACGACCAGCGAGACGCTCACCGCGGTCTCGAACATTCGCGCCATCCCCGGTGGACGCCTGCTGGTGAATGACGCCGCATCGCGTCGCGTCCTGTTGCTCGACTCGACGATGAAGGTGCTCGCCGTCGTGGCCGATTCGACGCCAAGCACGGCGAACGCCTATGGGCCCCGTTCAGCGTTGCTGCTCCCGTTCCGCGGGGACTCGACGCTGTTCATCGACGCGGCCTCACTGTCGATGCTGGTGATCGACCCGAATGGCAAACTCACCGACCGCGTGATGTCGGTGCCGCGCTCGGGAGATGCATCAATGCTGGCACTGGGCGCCATCGGCAGCGGAGCCTTCTACAGCAATGGCGCGCTGGTATATCGCGGCATGCCCAACTTCCAGATGCAGATGCGCAGTGGT
Source organism: Gemmatimonadota bacterium (assembly GCA_039797155.1). GTDB lineage: Bacteria > Gemmatimonadota > Gemmatimonadetes > Gemmatimonadales > Gemmatimonadaceae > Gemmatimonas. The sequence goes on from JBDKIJ010000181.1 coordinate 4,009, forward strand.
GGATCGGGCGCTCCCGCTGGACTTCCTGCGATGCCGCAGCTTCCCGATTCGATGCCGATCGTGCGGGTGAATCTGCAGACGCGGGCCGTCGATACCCTCGGCCAAGTCAAGATCCCGCGCACACGTCCGAATGTCCAACGATCAGACGACGGGCGTATCACCGTCTCCATTGAGATCAATCCCTTGCCGGTCGTCGATGAGTGGACCGTCACGTCGACCGGCGACGTCGCGTTCATTCGCGGCAGCGACTATCACATCGACTGGGTATCATCGACTGGCGAACGGCGCAGCTCGCCGAAGATCGCCTTCGATTGGAAGCGGTTATCGGATGACGATAAGGTGAAGCTCATCGACTCCGTGCGGGTGCTGAGCGAAAAGATGGCGGCAGCGAATCCCGGTCAGGGGCAGCAGATGGCCGCCGCTGTCGGAGCGGCGATGGGCGCGCCCGGTGGAGCCACCGGTGGCGCACCGATGATGATTCGCATGGAGGTGCGTGGCGACGGCGGCGGCGCACCACCGACGCGTATGCCGCAGATTCAGGCGCCGCAGATGACGTACGTCTCGCCGAGCGAGTTACCGGATTATCAGCCACCCTTCTTCGCCACCAGCGCGCGCGCCGACGAAGATGGCAACATCTGGATTCGAACCATTCCCACGAAGCCGCAGCCCGCGGGCTCCGTCTATGATGTGATCAACAGCAAGGGCGAAGCGATCGATCGCGTGCTGGTCCCAGACGGGCGCACGCTCGTCGGTTTTGCGCCGGGTGGTGTCGTGATTCTCTCGTGGCGTGATGGCGACGTTACGCGCCTCGAGCGGGTGAAGTTGCGCTGAAACTCGCTGCCACGCGGGACGTCAGTCGATCACGACGTCCTGCGTGGCGCTGCGGCACAGCTTCTCCCCTGCGCGACAGTAGCTCGTCACCAGCCGACCGCGAATCGGGAGAGCCGTTCGTTCCACGGTGAGCGTGACCGGCGTCGTGAAATACGCACTATCTGCCGTGATGGCCGACCCTCGGAGTACGAGGCGTCGGCCATTGTCCGTTGTGAGGATCGGCGGCTGGAAGGCATTGATCTGATCACCCGCTTGCACGACCACCTCAAGCCGCACCGAATCGCCGACGGCCGTCTGTACCAGCTGAG
>JBDKIJ010000182.1:0-13665 GCA_039797155.1 Gemmatimonadota bacterium
GCCACGCCGTCGATCTTCCCCTTCACTTCCGGCAGCACCAACGAGGTCGCCTTCGCGGCACCGGTGGACGTCGGAATCATGGAGACGGCCGCCGCGCGCGCCCGGCGCAGATCCTTGTGCGGCAGGTCGAGAATCGACTGATCGTTGGTGTAGCTGTGAATCGTGACCATCGAGCCATGCACGAAACCGAACGCATCGCGGATCACCTTCACCATCGGGGCGAGACAGTTCGTCGTGCACGACGCATTGGAGATGATGTGGTGCGACGCCGGATCGTACTTGTCGCTGTTCACCCCCATCACGACCGTGATGTCTTCATCCGTCGCGGGCGCGGAGATGATCACCTTCTTCGCGCCACCCTCGAGGTGCTTGCGCGCATCGTCCGCCTTCGTGAAGCGGCCCGTGGACTCCAGCACGATGTCCACCCCCAGCTCCTTCCACGGCAACTTGGCCGGCTCACGCTCGGCCAGGATGCGGATGCGCTGGCCGTCGATGATGATGGCATCCTTCTCGAACGACACGTCGCCGTCGAACTTGCCGTGCACCGAGTCGTACTGGAACAGATGCGCGAGTGTCGCCGTGTCGGTCAGATCGTTGATCGCGACGAACTCGAGGTCCGCGACCTCCTGCTGCAATGCAGAGCGGAGCACCTGGCGGCCGATGCGACCGAACCCATTGATACCGATACGAATGGCCATACGATTTACATCCTGATGAAGTCGGAATCGGAAACGGTACGGTCGCCCGGATCCGGGGCCCGACCGAAGGTGACACAGCTGATGATGCGGGCACCGCCGTCGAGAAGCGCCTCGGCCGCCGCGTTGAGGGTGGCGGCGGTCGTCACGACATCATCGACGAGGACAATATGCTGGCCGCGCAGCGACGCGCGCCGAGCGATCGGCACGGCGAACGCCCGGGAAACGTTGATCGACCGGTCCGAGGGTGTCAACCGGACCTGCGAGGCCGTCTCCCGCACACGGCTGAGCACGTCGTCCCAGAGTTCGCACGACCAGTGGCGCGCCATCCGACGGGCGAGGTATTCGGCCTGATTGAAGCCCCGTTCCCGCTGACGCTCGGTACCCAGTGGGATCGGCACGACGGCCCGACGTTCCTGCTCCACATCGGCCGGCCAGACGAGGCGGCTCATCGCCTCCCCCATGGGCTCGGCGAGTCGTCGCCATCCTTCGTACTTGAGCCCATGGACGAACGCGGCCCCCTGCCCAGCGTCCATACGACACGCCGACCGCACCGCTCGGATCCCCGGAGCTAACCGATCGCACCAACGGCATGGACCGGCGGTGGCGCCGGGTGGCAACGGTAAACGGGGTGACAGACGTGGATGCCCACACCGGTCACATTGCGGCCAACCGAGTGGGACCACTCCCGCACGGCATCCGACGCACGCGATGGCACGGCCATGCGCATTTGCTCCTCCACAGACCGCGCAGGCCGACGGGAGCAGCAGGTCGAGCGTCCCGCGCACGGCGGCATCACACGCCGCACCCCACCAGCCAGTCACCCTCGAGCGCATCAGGATCACCGACGGCCGACGGCGTTCCACATCACATCGACCGGCGCCGGCTGATTGAACCAGCAGGTGAAGGCCGCGGCACCCTGTCCGATCAGCATCCGCAGCCCGTCTTCGGCCAGTAGCCCCTTCGCCCGCGCCGAACGAACCCACGCCGTTTCCTCGGGACGGTACACGAGATCAAAACAGGCGATCTGCCGCTCGGCCAACACATCAAGGGGCACCGGCATCTGCGCGTCCGCCATGCCGATCGGTGTGGCGTTGATGACCAGTGCTGGAGCGACGGACAGCGCGTCGCACGTGCGCGACCAGTCCTTCACGTCTTGAGGGAGCGTCGCGGCGCTCGCCGGTCCCCCGACTCGATCTATCAGGGCCTCGGCCTGCGCGCGGCGGCGAGCCAGAAGCACCGTGTCCCTCACGCCGAGATCCTCCAGTGCCAGCAAAATGGCCGAAGCCGACCCGCCGGCACCAAGCACCAGCACGCTGCCACACACGCCCTGCGGGAACAGATGCTGTACCGTGGAGACGATCCCATCGACATCGGTATTGTGTCCGACGAGTGCCGTCCCTTCGACCCACACCGTGTTCACCGCGCCCGCCCGTGCGGCACGCGGCGTCATAACATCGACCAGCGACGCGACCAACGCTTTATGCGGCATCGTCACATTGGCGCCCATCCGTTCCCGGCGGATCCACTCGAGCACCTCGGGCACTTCGGACGTCATCGCGCGCGCGCGCCCGTATTGCACCGCGATACCCAGCGCATCCAATGCCGCCTGTTGAAACACCGGTGACAACGACGATGCCACCGGATCGCCAATGATGGTCAGCCCCGTGGGCGCCTCACTCGCGCCCACCATTCAGGCCGGCCGCTCCCCAGCAATACGATCAATCACGCCCCGGACCTCCTGCTCCAACTCATCGAAGGTCGCCCGATACACGGTGAGATCACCGCCGAAGGGATCGCTGATGGCCCGGGCCTCGGCGCCACTGAATTCCGTCAGCAGCCAACTCCGCCCTGTTCCACCCAATGCCTCGGCGCGCTCACGGTGGTGCGGCCCCATGGTGAGAACCACATCCGCGGCGCGCACGAGTTCCGCGGTAAGCGGTCGTGCCCGATGGGCGCTCAGATCAAGTCCGTGTTCAAGCGCCACGAGCAATGAGCCATCCGACGCCGGACTGTCCGGCCACGCCCCGGTCCCGGCGCTACCAACCGTGATAAACGACAGCCCCCGCTCCTGCACGATCCGTTGCGCGATGACTTCCGCCAACGGACTGCGACAGGTGTTCCCGGTGCAAACGAACAGCAGATGCATCAATGGCTCCGGTACGCGACGAGGCACAAGGTCAACTCAGAGATCGCCGACAAGTTCCGGGACACAGCCGCGCAGCACCGATGCCGCGAGGACCCCAGGGCGAATGATGCGCGGCCGCTGCCCGGTGCAATCCACGACAGTGGAGGGAGGCGACGGATCAAGTCGTCCACCGTCGAGTACGTGCAGCACACCACGATGGATCTCGTCCGGCCACTGCGCCACAATCTCCGATGCGGTCATCGCCGGCGGCACACCAGGGCGATTCGCGCTCGTACTGGTAATCGGCGCGCCGTAGGCGGCGATCAGCCGCTGAAGGCCAGGATGTGGAGTCCATCGCACGGCGACACCACCCTCCGGCCCACGGAGACGCGCCGGGACCTGCCCCTCTCCACCGCGCAGCACCAGTGTCAGCGGGCCCGGCCAGAATCGCGCCGCAAGGTGGGCGGCATACGTCGGCAAATGCAGATCCAAACGCGCGATCTGCGCCGCGTCCCCGATGAGCAGGAGGAACGGTTTGCCCGGTGGACGCCGCTTCATCTGCACCAGCGTTTCCACCGATTCCTGATCGACCGCCGTGCCGAACCCGTACACGGTTTCCGTGGGATAGGCGAGCACCCGTCGCGATACCAGATGGTGCACGGCATCGCGCAACGCGCCCTCCACCTCAACGGGTGACCAGAACGGGACCGACAGTCCTGGCATATGCTACTCCGGTAACCCGCTCATGACCTCGGCCCGCGCGAAGTCCTCCGGCTCGGTGATCTTCATGCCGCGCTCACTGCCCCGAACGACTACCACCGGGTATCCGAGGCGCTCACATAACGCCGCATCATCGGTGGCACCGATGCCATCGCGTCGTGCCGCGACGTGGGCCGCCTCAAGCATTTCCCGCGGAAACGCCTGCGGCGTCTGCGCCCGCCAGAGGCGTGTCCGCTCCACCGTTCGCACGATATGGCCGTCGTCATCCACTTCCTTGAGCGTATCCACGACGGGAAGCGCCGCAATCGCGCCATGGCCCCGCCGGGCTTCCGCAATCACCCGCTCAATGGTGGCCTCGGAGACCAAGGGGCGCGCGGCATCATGCACGACCGCAATACGAATCTCCTCGGGTAGATCCTCGAGCCCGTTCACCACACTTTCATGTCGCTCCCGTCCCCCAACCGAAACCAGTAACCGATCAACATCACACTGGAAGAGCCAGGGTGGGGGATCTGCGGCATACGCCTTGGGCAACACCACGACCACCACGGCCACATCAGGTCGCGCCATGAACGCTTGCACACTGTGCAGCAGCGCCGGTTTGCCCGCCACCCACCGAAACTGTTTGAGCTCGGTGCTCGCCGTGCGTGATCCCGATCCACCCGCAACGATCACGACCCCGACATCGCGAAGGGGCGCCTGGGGATCGCGCCCGCTATCGCGTTCACCGCGCGAGGCAATGACCGGCGGAGGAATGATCCGCCTCGGCGGTGTGAGCGGGGCCGACTGTTCGTCGTTCATGACTCCATCCGTTCGGCGGCCGTGGCGGCGCTTGGTCGATCGACCTCACGCCCGATCGTGCGTTGCAAGACATCGCCCAGCGACTGCACCCCAATCAGCTGCATCTCTGCCGGCACGCGACGCGGAATGGCGCGATCCGAGAGGAACGCGCGCGTCATGCCCAGCTTGGCCGCTTCAGTCAGTCGACGTTCAACCTGAGACACAGGGCGGACCTCACCACCAAGCCCGAGCTCGCCGAGGAAGATGGCACGCGCCGGCAATGGACGATCGACGACACTCGAAGCGAGCGCGGCCACGATCGCCAGATCAGCGCTGGGCTCCTGCACGCGCATCCCGCCCACGATGTTACAGAAGACATCCAGTTGTGCGCATGAAAAACCGCCCCGCTTATCGAGCACCGCCAGTAAAAGCGCGAGCCGTCGGCTATCGATGCCGTTGGCTACCCGTTGCGGCGTACCAAACCCCGCCCGCGCCGCCAAGGCCTGCACTTCCACCAGCACGGGCCGTGTGCCCTCCATGAGGGCGCACACGGCACTGCCGCTTGAGACGTCACGCCGATCGCCAAGGAAGAGCGCGGATGGATTCTCGACCGGAAGCAGCCCGCTTTCAACCATGCGAAACACGCCGATTTCGTCGACGCTGCCGAAGCGGTTCTTGGTCGCCCGCAGCACACGATGCTCAAGCGTCCCGTCGCCCTCGAAGTAGAGCACGGTATCGACGATGTGCTCAAGCGTCTTGGGTCCCGCGATGCCGCCACCCTTCGTCACGTGGCCGATCACGAAAACGGCGGTACCGGAATCCTTGGCGAACCGCATGAGCCGCGCCGCACATTCGCGCACCTGACCCACGTTGCCCGGCGCACCCTCGAGCAGCTCCGTGTGCACCGTCTGAATGGAGTCGATGATCAGGACTCGCACCGGACGCCCATCACCAACGGGCTGTGCGGCCGTGGCGAGAATCGTTTCCAGCGACGTCTCCGTTACGAGCGCCACGTTACCCGCATCCTCGGCCAGTCGGTCGGCACGCAGGCGCACCTGCAATGCGCTTTCTTCGCCAGAGACATAGAGGGTGGCGTGACCGGCCGCCTCGAGGCGTGCCGCGGCCTGGAGCAACAGCGTGCTCTTGCCGATCCCGGGCTCACCACCGACCAGGACCATGCTCCCGGGCACGATGCCACCGCCGAGCACGAAGTCGAATTCGTCCAGTCCGGTGCGCCAGCGCGGCGTGTCCGTCGTGGTTACGCGGCCGAGGGACGTCACCGGCGCCGCGATACCAGGCGTGGCCCGTGCCGCCGTGCGTTTGCTCGTGACGACGGCGGCCACGATCTCCTCGCCCATCGTGTTCCACGCCCCACACCCATCGCACCGGCCGGCCCATTTCGGGGACTCGGCCCCGCAGTCGCTGCAGCGATAGACCGTGCGCGCCTTCGCCATCAGAACGGCGTTCCGCTGAAGTCGTCCGGGCTCCGCACCAGCTTCGGTCCGCCAAAGCCGCTACCCCCGTATCCCCCATCCATGTCCGGCGGCGGCTGCCGACTCGAGAAGTTGTCGAAGCGCGTGTACTGCTTGTGGAAGTACAACCGCGCACTGCCGATCGGCCCATTACGCTGCTTGCCGATGATGATTTCCGCGCGCCCTTCGATCGTCGGATCCTTCAGACGCCCATTCTCATCGCGCTCGGCGTACACTTCCTGCCGGAAGATGAACATGATGACGTCGGCATCCTGTTCAATGGCGCCCGATTCACGTAGGTCCGACAGCTGCGGACGGCCCTTGTCATCGCCCGTTCGCTGTTCGGGAGCACGGGAAAGCTGCGAGAGCGCCACGACCGGCACCCCCAGCTCCTTCGCGAGCGCCTTGAGCCCACGCGAGATCTGCGAGACTTCCTGCTGACGATTCTCCACGCCGGCGGGCCCCGTCATGAGCTGCAGGTAGTCCACGATGATGAGCCCGAGGTCGTGCTCCGCCTTGAGGCGACGCGCTTTGGCGCGCATATCGAGCAGGGTGATGCCGGGGGTATCATCGATGAAGATGGGCGCATGGCTCAGAATACCCGCCGCCTGCGCCAGGCGTGGCATCGATTCGTCGAGCGCCCTACCACCTTTACGCAGCGCCTGGGCGTCGATCAGTGCCTCGGAGGCCAGCATACGCTGCACGAGCGACTCCTTGCTCATTTCGAGCGAGAAGAACGCGACCGGCACTTTCGCGGTGATCGCCGCATGCTGTGCAATGTTCAGCGTGAACGCCGTCTTCCCCATCGAGGGACGCGCGGCCACGATGATGAGGTCCGCCGGCTGGAAGCCGGAGGTCATGTGATCAAGTTCCGTGAAGCCGGTTGGGACGCCAGTGATCACCTGATCGCGCTGCGCGAGCAGTTCGAGCTTCTCCATCGCGGGCCAGAGCAGCTCCTTGATGCGAGCGAACCCGCCTTTCTCCTTGCTTTGCCCAAGCGCGAAGATGCGCGATTCCGCGTGATCGAGCAGCTCCGTCGCCGTCGTCCGTCCTTCGAACGCCTCTTGCACCACCTCGGTGCTCACCTCGATGAGACGGCGCAGCAGCGCCTTCTCCTTCACGATGCGAGCGTGATACTCGACGTTCGCCACCGTGGGCACCGCATCAAGCAGGAACGCCAGATACTCGCGACCGCCCGCCTGCTCCAACTCTCCACGACGTTCGAGTTCGTCGGCCAGCGTGAGCGGATCCACCACGCTCCCACGCTCGGTGATCGCGAACATGGCGCGGAACAGTCGCCGATGCCCCTCGCGATAGAACATGGAGTCGTCCACATGCTCGGTGGCGCGCATGATGGCATCCGCATCGAGCAGCATGGCGCCGAGTACCGCCTGCTCCGCCTCCTCCGACCAGGGAGGACGACGTTCCTTGTACGGGTCACGAGAAGCCGGGGGGGTGGCCGGCGTAGTCAGGGCAAGACTCGTCATGTCAATCCGATCCGGTACCAGCCGCTCGCCGCTCAAGCAGCAGTCGATGGGCCAACTTCATGTCATCCCACAACGGACGCTTCCACTCCGCATTGCGCAAGGTGGCGGCGGGATGATAGGTCACGATGACCGGGATGCCTTCGTATTCATGGACGTTGCCACGCAGCGTGCCGATCCCGCGGGTGGTGCGCAGCAGCGTTTGCGCGGCGATCCGTCCGAGCGCCAGAATCACGCGCGGACGCACCAAGGCGATCTGACGGGCGAGATACGGCTGACAAGCGGCGACTTCCTCGGGCTGCGGATCGCGATTCCCGGGCGGTCGATGTTTGATAACGTTCGCGATGAAAAACTCTGCCGGCGAGAGCTTGAGCCCCTCGAGTCCCTTGCGCAGGATCTCGCCGGCCGCCCCGACGAACGGCCGGCCTTCGCGATCTTCATCGGCCCCCGGGGCCTCACCCACACAAAAGAAGTCGGCCGATTCTGCCCCTTCGCCTGGTACGGCACGCGTGGCGGTGCGGCACAACCCACATCGCGCACAGGCGTTGATGTGCGTCGCGATGTCGTCCAGTGTCGTCAGACTGGCCACGGCGGCGGCCGCTTCGTGATTACCTACGGGCGGGGGCACTGGCGCACCAGACTCTCCCTGATCACGAACCCCCGCACTGCGCAGCGCCTCGCGCCAATCCGTACTCGACTGCGCAGCGTACCGTACCGAGGGCGGCGGCGGCGATGCCGGTGCGGGTGCCGGGGATTCGACCACCGGTGCCTCGGCCACCTTCGCCACTGGCGCCGCCGACCCTAATGCGCGCGCACCGCTCCGATCCGTGGCCGGTCGCGATCCCGCCTGCGCCCCAACCAGAGACAAGACGTCCTCGACAGGTAACCCGTCGAGGACGAACTCGGACTCCCCGAGCTCACGTCGTTGCTCGAGGTAGCGTCGAAGGCGATCGCGTGCGTCCACCTGCTGGGCGCCAGCCGGACGAAGCCCGGCGATCAGGCCGAGCGTCGACGCGGCACGACGTCGAAATCGATCGTGCCACCCGCCAGCTCCTCGAGCGCGCGCGTGGTCAGCTTCTTCTCGTGCAGCGAGCGATCACGGGGGAACTCGTTGAGCACCCGGGCGAACTTCGCCGCGATAAGGACGCTGAGATACTTGTTGGTCGCGTGCTTCGCGACATCCGTCGGCGTGAAAACCTGCATGCGTCAGTCGTCCTGGCTGAATACGTGAATTTCCTGCTCGAGCTGCGCGATGAGGCTCTCGACTTGCGACTCGAGCTCATGTACCCGGTCGTGACGCAGCCCCTCGGCATCGATGATCGCGCTTACCTGATCCACAGCCCGCTCGAGGTCATCGTTGACCACCACGTAGTGGTAGCGCCCCACCTCCCCGAGCTCCGCCCGCGCGTTGCGCAGGCGAACCAGCAACCGCTCCCGATTCTCGCTCTTCCGGGCGTCGAGACGGGCCTTGAGGACCTCGCCGGACGGCGGAAGCACGAACACGAGCACCGTGTCCGGGAACGCCGCGTGGAACTGCCGCGCCCCCTGCACATCGATGTCCATCAACACATGACGACCGGAGGCGAGCACCCGCTCGACTTCCGATCGCAACGTGCCGTAAAAATTGCCATGCACCTCTGCCCACTCGGCGAACTCACCGGCGTCCCGCGCGACCAGAAAGGCCTCGTGGGACAGGAACCGATAGTCGCGCCCATCCACCTCACCCGCGCGCGGTGCGCGCGTCGTGCAACTCACAGAATAACCCAAATCACGACGGCGCTCCAGCAAGCGACGCGCAATTGTGGTTTTCCCGCCACCTGACGGAGCGGACAAAATGACCGGAAATGTCATCACTCGAGATTCTCCACCTGTTCCCGAATGCGCTCCAATTCTTCCTTGAGCGCAACCACCTCATGGAGAACCACCGCATCCGCTGCTTTGCTCCCGGTGGTGTTCGTTTCACGCAACATTTCCTGAATCAGGAAACCAAGTCGCTTCCCAACCGGTTCCCCCGTCTCGGCATCCAAGGTCGCGCGGAATGCCACCAGATGACTGTGAAACCGGTCGATCTCCTCCGCGACGTCCATGCGGTCGGCCAGGATCGCAATCTCCTGAGCCAAACGGAGCTCATCGACGACCACGCCATCGGCGAGTTCGCGGACAGCTTCACGCAATCGATCCCGATGCGCGACGACCCGTTCCGGGGCTCGCGCCGCAATACGATGCAACGTGGAGTCGATGATCTCGATCCGGCGACGCAAGACCTCGGCGAGTCGCGCGCCTTCCTCGTGACGCGCTATGGAGAGCGATTCCAGCGCCCGCTCCACGATCGCGACCAGCTCCGAAGCCGAGCCGGTTTCTTCGTCCTCCCGCCCTGCGTTGAGCACATCGGGCATACGCAGCACGCTCGCGAGATCGACGTCGCCGCCGAGGCCGTGCGCCGCATGCAACCGACGCAACTGCGCCACGGCGTCGGCGAATCGCGCCTCATCGATGACAGTACCCGACCCCGTGGCGCGCTCCACCCGCGCCGACAGGGTCACATGTCCACGCGCCACACGAAGGCGCATCGCCTCACGGACTTCCGGCTCCCATCGCGCGAAAAGACCGGGAAGCTTGATGCTCGGGGAAAAGAATCGGTGATTCACCGTTCGGACATCCACGATGACCCGCACGGTGCCCACCGTGCCGTCAGCCTGCCCGAATCCCGTCATGGAACGAATCATTGTGGCGGCAAAGAAACGTGAACCAACGTGGGCGTCAATTGCCCGGCCGAGATAGCGATCCCGTCCATCAGTTCCAGAACTCCCAGCGAACACCGTACATCTGCACAGCGGGCGGCATCGTAATGCCGCGAATCTGCTCGTACTGCCCGCCGGTCAGATTCCGATACTGGTAGAACAAGGTGGCCCGCTGGATGCGGATTTCCAGATGCCCGGTCAACACCTGCGCGAGCTCGCTGACCCGCAGTTCCGGCGCTTTGTCGTCTGCCCCATAGGAAAACGGCACGGGGCCACGACGATCGAAGATTACGCGCGCATTGAAACCGAACTCGCCCTTCGGGAACTTGCGCCGCCATTCACTCACGACGGCGAGCTCCGCCCGGATATGCGTCTGCGGGCGATTGTACTGCGCGCCGTTCCAGCGGATCCCCTGCAGATCGAGATAGAGGTCCTTCCATAACCGTCCGGTGGCCGAGAACAACGCGCCGGTTGCGGCCACGGCGGGCACCACTCGACGTGGCGCGCCAATCAGCGTGAGATTGGCAAATTGCGCATCGGCCGTGCGTTGAACGCCGCCGCCAATCCAGAGCGCACGAACGCGTACGGCGCCCTCATAACGTGCGTCGCGACCCCCAAGGGGCCCACCGGAATCCGACACCTGGCGGTCGGATCGGACGGCACTCAGCGCCAACCAGGACACCGGTCGAATCCGTGCGCGGACATCACGGCGATCAACGCCATCCGCGGCGTTCCACTCCTGATACACCCCGACATGCGCGAGGCGGTGCGTTGCCGCGATCCGCAACGCTGGCGCGTGGTCTCGCGAGCCATTGTTGAGCCGCATGCGATCGACGAGCGACGCCTGCCACCAGGAGCCACGGTAACCAGCCGCGACGAGCTGCTGCGTGCGCGACGTCACTGTGTCGATCTGGACCTCTGCGCTGTCGTCCTCGGCAGGAATCAACGCCGAATCCCCTCGCACGATGGTCCGTGCGCTGGAGGCCAGCGCCTGCGCCCAGAAGCCGCGCGTGGTATCGCCGAATCCGGCACGGACATATCCATCGCGACGGCCACCACGGAACGCCGGGAGCGAATCGAAGGCGTCATTGCGAGGGGTGTGGGCATCCCGTTCGCGATTGGACAGCTGCCCGAAGGCATCGAGGCTCCAACGACCTCGCGCCCAGCCGACGCGTGACATGAAGGCCTGCAGGCTGCCATCGCTCCGCTTCCGGGTGCTTCCCGAAGCCCCGGTCAGTGCGTTGATCCGTCCTGTCTGCGTGGCGACCTGCTGCCCACCGAACTGAAAACTCAGCCCATTGCTGAACCGACGGGCCAATTGTCCGCGAAACGCATTGGTATTGAGATCACCCGTGAAGATGTCGAACCGCGTGTACGGAATCGTCTTTGTCACGGTCACGCTCCGCATCCAGACGCGAACTTCCCCTGCCGTCCGCTCGAACACGATCTCGTCGAGCGTCCACAGTTGAATGTCGGCCAAGTCCACGACCCCACCATTCCGCGCTTCGATCGCGTCCAACTCGACCCCGTCAAGAAACAACCGAATGCGTTGGGCATCGCCCTGAAACACGGCGGCATGTACGCCGGGGATCCAGCCGCTACGGAACGAGGTCACCCCTGGTACGCGATCCAGCAAGTCGGCCACGTTGGTGGCGCCGGTCGACAGGATCTGGTCACGCCCGAATCGTAGCCGCGGTGTGAACTCTGCATCGTCAGGCTGTTCGAATCGAGCCAACGGCGCACGCAACGTGTCCGCGAGCTTCGCGCGACGGACACTGTCGGAGCGCGCCAGAATCCGTTCACGCATGGCGGAGTCGGCAGCCACCTTGGCCGCGGCCGAGTCGAGCGGCACGGAATCGCGGCGGGCCGCACGTCGGACCGAATCGGGGCGGACCTGCGCAACGCCCACAGAGCTCCACCCCGAAGCGGCACACAGCAGGGCGACACTCAGGAAAATGCGGCGCCGTGCCACGGGAGGTCTCACCCGCGGACGCGTGCGCGCACGAATTCGACGAAGGTGCCAACCGGCACGCCGGTCGGCCCGCGGGGGATCCATCCCAGATCACTCTGCGAGTACGCCGTGCCGGCGATGTCGAGGTGCACCCACGGAAAATTGTCGACGAATTCCTGCAGGAACAGCGCGGCCGTGATGGAGCCCCCGGCGCGGCCACCCGTGTTCTTCATGTCGGCGACATCCGACTTGATCTGTTCCCGATACTCCTCCCACATCGGCAGCGCCCATCCCGGCTCCCCTGCCGCTTGCCCGGCCGCGATTACCGCATCGACCGCCGACTGTTCTGATCCGAAAACTCCAACGGCCTGATGACCAAGACCGATAACAATCGCGCCGGTCAGCGTAGCCGCATCGATTGCCACAGCGGGATTGAATCGCTTGGCATATACCAGCAGGTCAGCCAGCACGAGCCGCCCCTCGGCATCCGTGTTGATGATTTCGATGGTCTTCCCATTCGAGGCGCGCACGACATCGCCCGGATTCACAGCGGTCCCCGAGGGCATGTTGGTGGTCGCGCCAAGCATCCCGACGACGTTCACCGGAAGGCGAAGACGCCCGATCGCCTCCATGGCACCGAGTACACCGCCGGCACCCGACATATCGAATTTCATCCATTCCATGTCGGCGGCCGGCTTGATGGAGATGCCACCGCTATCAAAGCAGAGCCCTTTGCCGATCAATACAACAGGCGCCTGGTCTGCGGCGCCCCCACGATACTCCAGCGTGACCAGCCGAGGCTCCTGCGGGGTGCCCTGCGCGACGGCGAGGAATGATCCCATTCCCAGCGTACGCATTTCCTCACGACCCAGTACGGTGCAGGTCATGCCATGGCGACCCGCGATTTCGTGCGCGACATCGGCGAAGGTGTCCGGCGTGCACACATTGCCCGGCATCTGGCCCAGGCGCTTGGCCAGTGCCTGCCCCTCGGCGATCGCCACGCCCGCGTCGAATGCTGCCTGATGCGCCGGAATCACGTCGGCGATGATGTCGATGGACTCGACCCGGGCACGCCGTTGTGCCTCCGGTGGCAGCGACTGCAGATCCGGGTAGTGCCAGGCCCCGGCGGCGGCGCCAATCACCACACCCTCGAGGAGCGCCGGATCGATCGCCAGATCCGATGGCATCGCCATCACCTGCACCGACGAGATCCCCACCTTGTTGGCCTGCCGAACGGCGACGGCCGCCGCACGACGCATGCTCGTGCGCGTCGGTACACCGCCGCCCCGTCCGACCAGCAGCACGCGCTGCACCCCACGCTCTTCACCGACGAGCCACAGGCACTCGTCGCGCCCACCCCGGAAGTCCCGACGACGCAGTGCGCGGAGGAGTGTCCCATGCACCAGCCGATCGATGCGGACGAGGAGTTCGTCCTCCACCGGATCGGCGGGAAGAACAAGGACCAGCAACGGCAGGTCCGCGACCTGCTCATTGGCACGCTCGAGATGTTCGAGCGGGAGTGGCTTCAGCTGAAACGCGAGTGGCATGGCAATGCGCCTGAGCGTTCGGGGAAAGCGTGAAGCCCGATGTCCTGAAGACATCGGGCTCCCGATGAGACTGGGGCGGGTGGACTCGAACCACCAACCGTCCGATTAACAGTCGGATGCTCTGCCATTGAGCTACACCCCATCGGC
>JBDKIJ010000183.1:0-5151 GCA_039797155.1 Gemmatimonadota bacterium
CGTTCGTGCCAACGCGTAGTTGCCAACGCGTCGGCGCCAACGCGTGGTCGATCGCGCGTAGTGCCCCTCGCCGCCTAGAGAATCCCCGCCACTTTCCCTGCCGCCTTGAACGCCTCCACCACCGCGTCCAGGTCGTCCTTCGTGTGCGCCGCCGACACCTGACAGCGCACGCGCGCTTCGCCCTTCGGTACCACGGGGAATCCAAACCCGGTTACGAACACGCCGCGCTCGAGCAGCAGGTCGCTCATGCGAATCGCCAAGGCCGTTTCGCCCACGATGATCGGCACGATCGGCGTTTCACCGGGAAGTGGCTTGAACCCCGCCTCCTGAATGGCCGCGCGGAAGTAGCGCGCGTTCTCGTGCAGGCGCGTGACCAACTCGGGGTGCGCCTCGGTGTATTCCACGGCGGCGAGCGCACTCGCGGCCACGGTGGGAGGCAGCGCGTTCGAGAACAGCTGGGGGCGCGAGCGCTGCGTCATGATGTCGCACAGCGCGGCAGGGCCAGCGATGAACCCACCGGCGGCGCCGCCGAGCGCTTTCCCCAGCGTGCTCGTGATGATGTCCACCTCGCCCATCACGCCGAAATGCTCGGCGGTGCCGCGTCCGGTCTTGCCCAGCACGCCCGTGGCGTGCGAGTCGTCCATCACCACGATGGCGCCTTCGTCGCGCGCGATCTGCAGGATTTCCGGCAACTTCGCGATGGCCCCTTCCATGGAGAACACGCCATCGGTCCAGATGATCTTGCGCGGGGCGCTCTTGTTGGCGCGCAGTTTCTCGCGCAGGTCGTCCATGTCGGCGTGCTTGTACACGGCGGTCGTGCATTTCGTGATCGCCTTGGCGAGGCGGATCGAATCGATGATCGATGCGTGATTGAGCGCGTCGGAGATGACGAAATCCCCCTCGCGGGCGATCGACGGCGTGAGCGCCTCATTGGCGTTCCAGGCTGAGACGTAGCTCATGCTGGCTTCGGTCCCGACGAAGCGGGCAAGCGCCGCCTCCAGCTCGCGATGCACCGTGAAGGTGCCGCAGATGAAGCGGACACTCGCCGTGCCGGCGCCGTAGCGACGCAGGGCCTCGATCCCCGCCTCGACGACCACCGGTTCATTGGCGAGGCCGAGGTAGTTGTTCGAGGACAGGACGATCACTTCGCCGCGCCCTTCCATGCGGACACGGGCGCCCTGCGGCGATTCGAGATGGTTCAACCGCTTGTAGGTCCCGGCCGCCTTGAGGGCATCCAGTTCCGCGTCGAGTTCAGTGAAGAGGGTGGGCGCCATGGGTCAGCCGATGGTGAAGATGATCTTGCCCGCTTCGCCGCTCTTGATGAGGTGCATGGCGTCGTCAACGGCTTCGAGGGGGAGTCGGTGGGTAATGACCGGCGTCGGATCGAAGAGCCCGGAACCGACGAAGCGCGACATCTGGTGCCACGTGTCGTACATCCGGCGACCGACGACGCCATAGATGGTCAGTCCCTTGAAGATGATTTCGGTCGCAAAGTCGATGTCGATCGTCTTCGAGGGAATGCCGAGCATGTTGACGCGCCCCGCGGGGCGGGCGAGCGCGAACGCCTGATGGACGGCGCTGGGCACACCGGACATTTCGAGCACGACGTCGGCACCGTGACCACCGCTGGCCTTCATGACGGCGTCGCGTGCCTCGTCGGGGTGTACGGCGTCGTGGGCGCCCATCTGACGGGCGAGTGCGAGGCGACGCGGGTTCACGTCGGTGGCGACGATGTGCGCAGCACCGGCGGCCTTGCAGATGCCGACGGCGAAGGCGCCGATCGGGCCGCAGCCGGTGACGAGCACGACGCTGCCGGGAATGTCGGCCGTGAGCGCCGTATGGAAGGCGTTCCCCATGGGGTCGTGGATGCCACCGATGTCGTAGCTGATGCCGTCCGCGAGATGCCAGACGTTGCTGGCGGGCATCGCGATGTACTCGGCGAAGCAGCCGTCGCGGTCGACACCGATGATCTTCGTGGACGGGTCGACGTGCGCGTTCCCCGTCCGGCTGAAGAGCGAGCGCTCGTCGACGATATGTCCTTCCGCCGTGACGCGATCCCCGACCTTCACGGTCTCGACCAGCGAGCCGACGGCGACGACATCACCGGCGAACTCGTGACCGCAGATGAAGGGCGGCCGGCACCGGCCGGCGGCCCACGCATCCCACTCGTAGATGTGCACGTCGGTCCCGCAGACGCCGGCGCTCCGCACGCGGATCAGGACTTCATCATCGCGGATCGTCGGCTCGGGGACTTCCGTCAGGGTGAGTCCGCGCGTCGCGGACTGCTTCACCAGCGCTTTCATGTCAGGGAGGCAAGGCACCGCCAAGCGGCGGCGCGAGTGAGGGCGGTGGGGTGTCGAGCCACGCGCATCGTGTTCGCGTGGCCTCGACGGATCAATTCTCGCATGTGTGGCGCACGCGTGGAAGCCGCGGTGCGGCGGAGTTAATGCGGCGCCGAACGCCATGCCGTACCCCACTCCGTAGCCTACGCCATGATGCGCGGACGACCTTGTATCGCGCGCGTTCTTTATACGCACTATTGCGCGATGGAATTATCCACGCGTATATTCGCGTGAATTCAACGACTTGCGCGCGCTGTCCACATCCCAATCCCTGAGCGCAGCAGTACGCGGTGACTCGGGGCGCGCAGTCCTCATCGGCAACGCGTGGCGATAAAACGACACGAGTTCCATCGGCAGGATCCCGTCGCTTCGGCGACCCTCATGCGTGAGGCTGACAGCGCTCCGGCGCCAGCCTCGGTTTCGTCGTCGTTGATCGCGCCATGGCGCGGAACGACGGCGCGCTCCGCCGTCTCTCCGATCCGGCGTTCGAGCGTTGCGCGGCCCGCGGCTGCGCCGTCCTCCCAACAACTTGCTGCATCCGTACTCCCGCGAGTGCGGATTTCCCACTACGCGCGTCTCCTGGAGGCCGCGTAGCGCAATTCGACGCGGTGCATGCGCCGCCCGAGTTGTGCGCTCACCTTTCCACCGGGGGAAAGGGAGCACGATCCACCTCCTCGTGAGGATTTGTCGAAATGGCTCCTGCCAAGAAGGCCGCGAAGAAGGCGGCGAAGAAGGGTGGCCGCAAGGTCGCGAAGAAGGCTGCCCGTAAGACCGTGAAGAAGGCTGCCAAGAAGGCCGCCAAGAAGGGCGCGAAGAAGGCGACCAAGAAGGTTGCCAAGAAGGCCGCCCGTAAGACCGTGAAGAAGGCCGCCAAGAAGGCTGCCAAGAAGGGCGCGAAGAAGGGTGCGAAGAAGGCTGCGAAGAAGACCCGCAAGCCCGCCAAGCGCGCCAAGAAGGCGGCGGCCCCGGCTCCGGCCGCGGCGTAATTCGCCCGATCGCGACTCGCTCGCGATCACCAGTTACGCGAAAGGCGTCGGCATGTCTGCCGACGCCTTTCACGTTTTATCGAGCCCGCTGATCGTCCGCCGTTCAGTAGAGCGCGACGGCGGGAGCGACGGCCGTTGCGTCCACGTGCGCGGTGGTCGGCCGCGATGCTGTCGCACGCCTTGGCAGCTCGACCGCATCGTCCGGCACCGGGCCCCAGACAAACGCCGAGAAGCGCGGCACATGATCGCCAAGTCCGCCATCCGCGATGACGAGCCCCACGGGTTCCTGCGATTCGATGACCGGGAAAAGACGCGACGCGCGCATGAGAGACACCTGGAAGCTGGAGAAACGCACCGACCGACGCGTCGGTGCACACCCGTGGCATAGCACACGGGATGCCAGTGCGCCTCATCCGTGCAAGCTGTTGCTTGGCAAGAGTTTGTCCGTCGCTCGCAGGCGGAGCACACCGCAAAGTGTCCAGATGACACGTCACCAAAACGAAAAAGCGTGTCGATTCGCGACACGCTTTCAACGGGCTGAAGTGCGCTGAACGCGCGGTGGTCAGGCGACGGCGGCAGCCTTTCTGGCCATGAACGTCTCCCGCGCGCCAGCGCTCCGCTCCACGGAGATCGTCCACCCGTGATACCGGGTGGCCAACTCTTCGATACGGAGCGTGCTGCGCGCATCGTGCCCCGCTGCGATCGTCTCCACGAGATGCACGCCGCCGTCCACCGTCGCACTCTGCAGGATCTCGATGACGCGCGCGCGATCGTCGGCATCGAGTCCCTCGAACGCCGCCGGGGTGCACACCACCGCGTGCAACGCGACATCGGGTGACCATGCGCCGAGATCAGCGCAATAGCCGCGCACGCGCTCGGTCAGCCCCGCGGCTTCGGCGGCGCGCACCACGCGCTCCACCGCATCGACCGCCGGCTCCACGGCCGTGACCGCCGCACCACGCGCCGCGAGATACAGCGCTGCGCCCTCCTGCGCCGCACCCGCCACCAGGACATGCGCCTCAAGCGGATCGGCCAACATCCGCACCAACGCCGCATCCGGCTCGAGCCCCCAGTGCTCCGGCTTGCGATATTCCTCAAGCATCTTCAGGCGCCGCCGCCGCCACGTGGGATAACTTGGCAAGCGCAGACGCTTGGTGATGATCCGGTCGACTTCCTGCCAAACCAGCAGCTCCGTGAGCGCGATCTGATCTGACGCCGTCAGCGCCGCGACCGCCTCATCCCCGATCTTGAGCAACGCGTTGCGCGACACCGAGTCCTTGTAGTCCTCGATCTCGCGCTCGACGAAGAGCTCGTATTCGTGACGGAGGGAACGGGGAGAGTGGATGGGGGCCGCCGAGGGTGTGGAGGGATGTGGACAACTTCGGGAATCGCCGGCTTTTGCGCAAGCCCCATTTTTGTGATTATCCACAGTCCAAGTGCCTTATTTGCTGATGGTTGCGTTTTGTCCCACATCGTCCCCCCAAGCCCGGTTCCATGCCTGAGCTCCCGGAAGTCGAGGCGGCCGCCCAACGCCTGCGTGAGGCGGTGCTGGGGCAGATGATCGCCAGCGTGACGGTGACCCATCCCGCGCTGCGTCGTGCCCTTCCGGCGGCCGCTCAGCGTGCCCTGCATGGCGCTCGTCTGACCCGCATCGACCGCCGAGCGAAGATCCAGCTGCTGCACCTCAGCGACGGCGCCGTGCTCGAGGTGCACTTTCGCATGACCGGCGATTGGGACATCGGCGTTGCCAATGATCCGGCACCGGCGCATGAACGCGCGCGCATCGTCACCGAGACTGGTATTCGCGTCAGCTTCACCGACTC
>JBDKIJ010000184.1:0-2681 GCA_039797155.1 Gemmatimonadota bacterium
ACGCATGCCCTGTGCGACGCCGCCCTCGCCGGTGAGCTGCGCGAGGCCGCCGCGATGGAGCCCCTGCTGCGGAGCGTGCGCTGCTTCAACGACGCCGGGCCGGATGGACTCGAGCAGGCCATGGCACGATACGAGGGCCGCTACCCGAACGTGAACACGGCGAGTGACGACACCTGTCTCCTCGGTTTCACCTCGGGAACGACCGGTGTGCCCAAGGCCACCATGCATTTTCACCGCGATGTGCTCGCCATCTGCCGCTGCTGGCCGCCGTATGTCCTCCGGCCCACCTCCGACGATGTGTTCATCGGCAGCCCGCCGCTGGCATTCACCTTTGGGTTGGGCGGCCTGGTCCTCTTCCCGATGTCGGTAGGGGCGAGCGCCGTGCTGCTCGAAAAAGTGGCTCCGCCGCAGCTGTACGAGGCGATGCGCGATTTCGGTGCAACGATTCTCTTTACGGCGCCCACGTCATATCGCGCGCTGGCCGCGCTTGGTCAGAACCTTCGCGCTCTAGCGCTCCGTAAATGCGTGTCGGCCGGCGAGGCGCTGCCGGCGGCGACGCGTACGCTGTGGCGTGAGGCTAGCGGCATAGAGATGATCGATGGCATCGGCGCCACGGAGCTGCTGCACATCTTCATCAGTGCCGACGAGGCGCACGCGAAGCCCGGTGCCACCGGTACGCCCGTACCGGGGTATCGCGCGGAAGTCGTGGACGACAGCGACCTGCCGGTGCCCGCCGGGGTGGTGGGCAAGCTGCGCGTGAAGGGACCCACCGGCTGTCGCTATCTCAACGACCCGCGGCAACGCGCCTACGTGCGCGACGGATGGAACTACACGGGTGATGCCTACTGGTGCGACGCCGACGGGTACTTCCATTACCACGCGCGCACCGACGATCTGATCATCTCGTCGGGATACAACATCGCCGGCCCCGAGGTGGAGGCCTGCCTGTTGCAGCATCACGATGTCACCGAGTGCGGCGTGTACGGGATCCCCGACGACGAACGCGGCAACGTGGTGAAGGCCTGGATCGTGTTGCGGCAAGGCGTGCCCCGCACGGCGCACACCGTGCAGGCCCTTCAGGACTTCGTGAAGCAGCATATCGCGCCGTACAAGTATCCACGCGCCGTGGCCTTCGTGGCCCAGCTGCCGCGCACGGCCACCGGCAAGTTGCAGCGGTTCCGGCTCCCTGAGTGCGAGACGCTCGCGCTGGAGACGACGTGACCGGTCCCGTGTTCGTCCGCACGGTACGCGTGCCGTTCAGTGCCTGTGATCCGGCGGGGATCATGTTCTTCCCGCAGGTGTTCCTGCTTTTCCAGGACCACGTGGAGCACTGGATCACCGACGCGCTCGGTGTGTCGTATGCGGAGCTGCTCGGCCCACGACGTGTGGGACTTCCATCGGTGCGCTGGGAATCCGACTTTCGCGCCATCAGTCGCATGGGCGACGACATCATCGTACGGCTGAGTGTGGAACGGTTGGGCGATAAGTCGCTGACGCTGCGCTTCGCGGTCGTCGGCGACGACGGTGTGCGCGTCGAGGCCCGGCAAGTCATCGTGTGCACCAGTCTCGATACGCATCGGTCGATGCCGTTCCCCGATGATCTGCGTGCCGCCATCACCCGTTTTCAGGAGTCATCGGTATGAGCGAGGCCTTGTTGCCCGACGGCTGGATGCGACCGCGCGGCTACGCCAATGGGGTCGCTGCGACGGGACGCCAGATCTTCGTGGCAGGGATGATCGGGTGGGATGCCGGCGAGCAGTTTCAGAGCGACGACTTCGCGGAGCAGGCCACGCAGGCGCTGCGCAATGTGGTGGCCGTCCTGCGCGCCGGGGGCGCCGGGCCCGAACACATCGTGCGCATGACCTGGTACGTGGTCGATCGCGCCGAATATCAGGCAGCGCTGCCGAAGGTCGGCGCGGCGTTCCGCGAACTCATCGGGCACTACACGATAGCGATGACGGCGGTGCAGGTGTGCGCGCTCATGGAACCACGGGCGCGCGTGGAGATCGAGGTGACGGCCGTGGTGCCGGAGGCTTGATGTCTGACCAGACCACTCCCGAACTCATGCCAGTGAAGTCAGTGCTCGAAGACGGGCTCTTGATCGTGACGATCGACCACCCGCCGGTGAACGCGCTGAGTCACGCGGTCCGCGCCGGGCTTCTCGATGCCGCTGAGCGGCTCGATGCCGATGATGCAGCCCAGGCGATGGTATTGTGCAGCACGGGCACGGTCTTCGTGGGCGGCGCCGATATCCGCGAGTTCAGCGGTCCGCGACGAGATCCGCTGCTCAATGCACTCTGTCACCGCATCGAGGCGTGTACGAAGCCGGTGATTGCCGCGATGCAGGGCGCAGCGCTCGGCGGCGGCTTCGAAATCGCCCTTGCGTCGCACTACCGGGTGGCGGCGCCGACGGCCGTGGTGGCGTTTCCCGAGGTGTTGCTCGGCCTGTTGCCGGGCGCCGGAGGGACGCAGCGGGCGCCGAGATTGTGCGGCGCGGCGCTGGCGCTCGACCTCATGCTCACGGGGCGGCGCATGACGGCGGCCGACGGGTTGACCGCCGGTCTGATCGACGTGCTGGCCGACGACCCGCTCGACACCGCCAAGCAGTGGGCGCGCGAGTTGTGCGCCCGGGGCGGGCCATGGACGCAGGCGCGCCAAGGTCAGGCGCTACTCGACCAGTC
>JBDKIJ010000185.1:0-3333 GCA_039797155.1 Gemmatimonadota bacterium
GAAGGACTGGTGAGCCGCATGGCGAATCGCGTGCTGTGCATGGGGCTCGGCATCCTCGCATGGTGTGGAGCCTCCCGGGCACTCGACGCGCAGCCGGCGGGACGAGACAGGGATCGCACGCCGCGATCCGCCGAACGGTGGCTGAACGGTCTCGGTGTCGATAGCCGTCGCGCCATCGATTTTCGTGCGACCGTGCTCGTCGACACGGTGTACGTGAATGAGCAGGTGACCTGGCAGGCCGCCGTACTCATCAATCCTCGCATTCGCGATCGGTTGCGTCGCAATCCCGAGTTCGTACCCCCCGCCCTGCAGGGTGTGCTCGCGTACGATCTCGGGGCGCCCCAACAGATGACGGCGCTGGCAACCGATGGGACCGCGTTCAACGGGTATCTGTTTCGCCGCGCCATGTTTCCCGTGACGGCAGGCACGCTGAGAATTCCTGCTCCGCAATTGAATTATCGCTTGCCGCCAAACAGGGGCTACTTCAGTCGCGAAGAGTCGTACGTCGTGCAAGCCGAAAGTACGACGGTCGTCGTTCGCCCACTGCCATTCGAGGGGCGTCCCGCAGACTTCGCCGGCGCGGTGGGACGGTATGCCATCTCGGCGGCGCTCGAAAGTACCGACGTCGGCGTGGGTGAGCCGCTGTTGGTGACCATTCGAGTGCGAGGCACCGGGAACGTGGCGCTTCTGACTCGGCCTTCGGTCGTGATTCGCTGGGGAGCGGTTGTTGCAGGCGCGGAGCGCGTCGCGATCGATACATCGTCGAATGTGGTGCGCGGCATGAAGGAGTTCGATTTCGTCGTCACGCCACGCGATACCGGCATGGTGACGGTGCCGGCGGTGTCCTTCGCATTCTTTGATCCCGTTCGGGCCGCATACACGGTCGCGACGTCGCTCCCGCAACCCGTTCATGTTCGTGCGATAGCCGCAGGGATGTCGGTCGAGTCGCGTGAGATGGCGGTGGGGGCGCGTGATGAACCGATGTCGGTACACGATGACGTCGGTTTACGAGCATGGGATGGAGTCGACTCGGCTACCGGAGGGCTCACGTGGCATCCGATGTGGAGTTGGCTCTGGTGGGGCCTTTTCCCATGTCTCGCTTTCGTGCGTCTCGCCCATCAACAACGCCGTGCCGCTCGCACGATAGTCCGTGATGAGGACGCGCGCTTCGTCGACGACGATCACAGTCCGGCTGGTGATGCCCGTCGACTGCGTCGACACCTTCTGCATCGGTTGGCACAGCGGCTGGATGTGGCGCCATCATCCTTGGCTGATCATGACGCGGTCCGGCGTGCACTGCGGCTGGCAGGGGTGTCGCGAGAGGCCGCTCAGGACGTGGCGGATCTGTTGGAGCGTCTCGCGGCCGCGGGATTTGGTCAACCGGGCGATCGCCCGATTGCCCGCGTTAGCGCGGCGATGGTTGAGGCCATGCTGCAACGTGTGGATGCGGAAGCGATAGCCATGGCAACAGGCCAGCCACGGAAGCGATGGATACCGCGGCTGGTGCTGATCATCGGCGCACTGAGTCTTGTGGAAATACCATCCCTCGCGGCGGCACAAGTCGCGGCGGCACCAATGGTGACGGCACAGCCTCGCGGGTCAAGTGAGCGCGATCCTATATACACCCTTGTCGAACAGGCGTCGCTCGCGCACGGGCAACAGGATTATCGGCGTGCGGCCCAGTTGTGGGCGCATGCCGTTCGACAGCATCCGCACGATGTGGCCTTGCTGGTGAACTGGGGCGAATCGGCGTGGCGCGGCGGCGATACGGTATCGGCTGTTATCGCATGGCACCGTGCGCTGCGCGAGTCACCGACCGATAGCGATGTGCGTGAACGGATTGGTGCATTGCCATCGGGCGCGCGCGAAGGATGGACCATGGTTCCACCGGTCCGATCCGAGGTGGTGCTCGGCATTGGCGGACTCCTGTGGGCAATAGGCTGGCTACTGGTATCAAGACGCCTGCCCCGATGGCGCTTTGGTGCAGTGATCACGATCATCTTGGGCTCCGCCACTGGCCTTGCAGGCAGCTGGATGGCATCTGCTCGGCGCCTCGATTCACTGGCCGTCGTTTCGTCACCCACGATGTTGCGCGAGGCTCCCGCACGTGATGCCGGCGCCGTCGGTGGTATTGGAACGGGAGATATGGTGCGCCTGCGCGCTACACAGGACGCTTGGCATCAGGTGGAACTGGCCGACGGTCGCGTGGGATGGATTCCGACGATACCCGCGCTCGCCCTCCTCGTCGACCGGAAGGATCGGTAGCTTTCGGTATGCCCCGGATTGCCGTGCTCCCAGGTGCCGTCGCCGACCAGATCGCGGCGGGTGAGGTCGTTGAGCGACCCGCGTCCGTCGTGAAGGAGCTGGTCGAGAACGCGCTCGATGCCGGTGCGACGCATGTCGATATCACTGTCGAAGAGGGCGGGCGAACCCTCATCCGCATCGCGGACGACGGCTGCGGGATGGATGCATCCGATGCCGCCTTGGCGCTCGCGCGCCACGCCACCTCCAAGATCACGAGTGCCGAACAACTGGTGGGCGTGCGCAGCTTCGGGTTTCGCGGTGAGGCCCTGCCGGCCATTGCCTCGGTTTCCGAGCTCATCATCGACACGGCGCCTGGCGACGGGGTTGGCACCGCGATCACGGTGCGGGGTGGCCATGTGGTGGACACCCGTGAAATTGCGCGCCGCCAGGGAACGACCGTCACGGTGCAGCGTCTGTTCTACAACACGCCAGCACGTCAGAAGTTCTTGCGTGGGGCACGCTCGGAATGGCGGGCCATCTTGGAGACGGTGCAGGGTATCGCGACGTTGCGCCGCGATGTGCATCTCGTATTGCGCCATGATGGGCGGATCGCGCTCGATCTGCCGACCGTGTCCACGCTGCGCGCACGACTCGCCGGCCTCTGGGGAGCGAAGGAGCTCGAGCGCTACGTGGATGTCGATGACGTGCAGGGGCCGGTGCACGTGAGTGGTCTCGTGGAGCGTCCAGCCGACGTGGGAACGTCGACGCGCCGGGTACTGCTGATCGTGAACGGACGACTTGTGCGTGATCATGGACTGGTGCGTGCCGCGGAAGCTGCCTACAAGTCCACGTTGCCATCGGGCGTGCGCCCCTCGCTGGTCCTCCAGGTGCAGCTGCCCGGCGCTGACGTCGACGTCAATGTCCATCCGGCCAAGGCCGAAGTGCGCTTCCGGGATCGTTGGCCGATCGAGCGCGTCGTCGAAGGTGCCGTACGGCGGGCGCTCGGCCTTTTTGATGCGTCGGCAGGTATCGGCGGATGGCGGACATGGACGCCATCATCACCGGGAACGCATCACGGTGGTTCGTGGG
>JBDKIJ010000186.1:0-20143 GCA_039797155.1 Gemmatimonadota bacterium
GGCGGTCCCCAGAACACGAGCGAATCCACGACGCCGCGCGAGAGCGCCTCGCGCAATGGCATGCCGGGGGCCAACAGATGTCGCTGCCCCAGGTACTCGTCCAGCGTCTGCGGTCGCAGCCGCGACGCGAGCGGCTCGGCGACCCGCGACGAGAACAGGGTCGGTGGATTCGACAGGGGCGGACGCGTCACGGAGCCGTCTGCCGGCTCGCCACCCATGAGGTCACGTAGGCCGACAGCTCCACGTGCGTGTTGGCTTCGGGACGTGCGATGACCAGGGCAAGGAGCTGCTGCAGGATATCCCCCATCGCCGGCCCTCTCGGGACCCCAAGCGTCCGGAGGTCATCGCCGTCCACGGCGAGATCGGCCACCTCGATCGGGTCGCGCCACGCGATCCGGGTGGCGCGGCGATACAGCGTGCGCACCGCCGACGGCGGTATCGATGCGTCCCCGCTCCAGCAGGCGGCGGCGAGTCGCAGCAACCCCTGGATACGCAAGCGACCGACGTCCGCAACGACGGTCCGGAGAGCGGCGTCATCGGCGGCAATGCTGCGCTGCGCGCGTACGTCCAGCGCGAGTGCGCGCAGCGCCTCGCCATGACGGTGCCACCGATCCACCAGGCTACCGACCACGGCGATCTCCTGATTGGATGCGCGAAGGGCGCGCAGGGCGGTCTCTGCCGCTTTCCCATCGACGTGGCTGAACAGCGCGGCCATGCGCAAGGCGCGCCGTACGGGTCTGGCCGGCAGCCCCGGCTTCGGCAGCGCATCGATCCGTGCAAGGACCACGTCGGAGACGTCAGCCAGTACGGGGACCAGCGTGCGGAATGCCCCACTGTCACGCCAGCGCGCAAGCGCCACCGATGGCCGCCGCACCTGCTCCATCGTCTTGTCGAGTTCCTGCTTGACCCGTTCCGGGGACAACCGTCCGAGGTACGGCGCACTCTCGGCAATGGCGGCCCATGTGGCTGGCTCGATCACGAAATCGAACCGGCTCGCAAAACGGATCGCGCGCAGCGCCCGCAACCGGTCCTCGCGCATGCGGTCAGCCGCCTGGCCGACGGCGCGCACCACTCCCGCGGCGAGATCGGCCTGCCCAGCGAACGGATCATGGAGACGCTTCGCGAGCGGATCGTACGCGATGGCGTTGATCGTGAAATCGCGCCGAGCGAGATCCTCGTCGAGCGACGCCCCGAACTCCACCACGGCGTGGCGACCATCGGTCTTCACGTCACGCCGGAAGGTGGTCACCTCATGCATGCGGCCGGTCTGGTCCAACACCCCCACGGTGCCGAACTCGATACCCACCGGGATGGTACGACGAAACAGTCGGCGCACCTCGGCCGGTGTCGCCGCAGTGGCGAGGTCCCAGTCGAGGTGGGCGAGCCCGAGCAGGGCGTCACGTACCGCCCCACCGACGCACCAGGTTTCGTGCCCGGCCTGCTGCAGCGTCCGGGCGATCTCAATGACTGGACCGGGTGGACGCAGGCGGGATGGATCCCCTAACCGCAGAGCACGCTCCCGCCGTTCACGTTGAGGATCTCACCGGTGACATGTCGCGCCAACGGACTGGCGAGGAACAGGACAGGCCCCGCGATGTCCTCGGGCGACGCCACTCGACCCAGCGGAATCGCCGATTCAATACGGTGCCGACCGTCCCCCGCGAACGGACGGGTGACGGCATCCGTGTCCACCCATCCGGGGGCGACACTGTTGACCGTGATGTCACGGGGCCCCAATTCGACCGCCAGCGACTTCACGAAGGAGATCATCGCGCCCTTGCTAGCGGCGTAATCGGCGTGCCCTGCCTCGCCGCGCTGGCCGGCGGTGCTAGAGATGAAGATCATCCGCCCGCCCCGCCGGAGGTGCGGCACCACCGCGCGCGCGCCGTAGAACATGCCGTCAAGATTCGTAGCGAGCGTCTGCCGCCAGCGATCATCATCAAGCGCTTCAACCGCGACGGGGAGATCGGGCCAAATCCCCGAATTGCCGACGAAGATATCCACACCCCCGAAGCGCTGGAGTGCGTCGTGTACAAAACCTTCATTGGCAGATTTTTGTGACAAATCGCCTTTGTGTGCAAAAACCTGAACATCAAACTTTGTGAGTTCATCGGCCAACGCCGACGCTTCCACATCACGCGAACGGTAGGCGAATCCCACGTGAGCGCCGGCCCGAGCCAGAAGCCGCGTGCAAGCCGCGCCAATCCCACGCGCTCCACCAGTCACCAGCGCGACCTTGCCATGCAGGTCGATCATCAGAACTCCCTTCCGAATAAAACAGGTGAGATTACCAACAGCAAAGCGATACTAAGCATCGACTTACGGGTCACTCACGAGAGTGCACCTTGACCCAATTCTCAGAGCGCCTGCTCGATCGCATCACAGATTGCGTGCTGAATGCACAGATGAATTTCCTGCGCGCGATCCGTCCGATCCGTCGGTACAACGATACAATGGTCAGACACGTGCCGAAGTTTTCCACCATCGCGCGCACTCAGTGACAGCACAGGAATACCTTTGCTACGCGCCGCCTCCGCTGCAAGAATCACATTTGGTGAATTTCCACTGGTCGAATGAATGACCAGCAAGTCACCAGCGCGCCCGATCGCTTCGACCTGTCGAGCAAAGACGTGATCAAATCCGAAGTCGTTGCCGGTCGCCGTCAGGAGCGAGCTGTCCGTGGTCAGGGCAATCGCTGGATAGGCCCGCCGATTCCGCATGTAGCGCACGACATACTCGGTGGCCATATGCTGGGCGTCGGCCGCCGACCCCCCGTTCCCACAAAACAACAACGTCCCGCCTCGGCCAACCGTCGCCTGCACCATGGCCAGGGCCGTCGCGATCTCCTGTTCGAGCTGGTTCGCACTGCGGAGAGCCGTATCGGCGAGCTCTCGGAGCGCGCCCAAGAGCGGAGTCACAGAGGAAGGGGTGTCGGGCATGGTCTGGCTCATTCGGAAGGGAAACGAGACGGCGCGAGACGTCGCACCTCGCACCGAACGCTCACAAGCTAACGTCCAAAAAGACGGCGGAGGCGATCGCCAATCCCGGTGCGAATCGGCGGCACCGGCAGCGGATCCTCATCCCTGAGCACCCGCTCGGCATTGACCCGGGTCAGCAGGTTGGCGTGTTCCTCCAGCCCCTGCTCAACCAACCACGCGTGTCCGGCAGCCAACGTGCGGCCATCGCCATGGTTGTCGGATGCCAGCACGTCGATCAGCCCCTCGGCTAACATGGTACGCGCAAGATCGGCCGGGGCCCCACGGGAGAGCAGGACGGAGACATCCGTCTGGATGATCACTCCGACCTCTCGCCAGCCCCGGACGTGATCAATGGTGCACCCGAAGTACCGCTCGGGGTGCGCAAGAATGGGGATCCGGCCACTTCGGGCTATGCGCCGCATTTCACTGGTGGCGGTGCGCGGGACGCCACCACGGGTGAACTCCACCAGCAAGGCGCGGGAATTCCCAAGGGTCAATTCCGGCGCCGTCAGGTCGACGCCGGGCTCGTCCAGCATGATCTCCCACCCCAGGTGCAACGTCACCCCGGGCGGGGTCAGGCGCTGCAATTCCTCAAGGATCGTGACATGCTCCCGATAGGGCGCCGAGTCCACCTGGGACGCATTCAGGTGCGGGGTACACACGACCTGCCGGACTCCCTGCACCGCAAACTCCACCAACACATCCACCGATACCGCATACGACGGCGATCCATCGTCGACGTCAGGGAGCAGATGCGTGTGAATGTCGATCATGTCGGCCGTTCGCCGTCAGCGCCGCGCATGCCCTGCGTATGCACGGCGGCGCTACGCCGATCAGGGGCGCGGGGATGCAACGTCTTGCATGGCCACGGCATCCGGGATTGCCGCGATACGCTGCATGGCGCGCATGGCCCGGGCTTCGATGCGTTCTGGCGCATCCGCTGCCGCCTGAAACGCATACGTGACCAGGGCATCCACGGTCAGGAGATCGAGCGCCGAATCACGAGACGTCGATCCCGCCGCCAGCATCAATGCCAACGCCCGTTCCGCGGCCTCCAGACACACGTCCGGCACCTCTTGGCTCGGTCGCGCCCCATCCTGCGCCATCAGCTCGAGGAGCCGCTGCGCGAGTGCCGGCGGCGGCGCGGGCTCCACCTGCGCCAACCACTCAGCGACCGTTTGCGGCCCACCAGCAGCGGCTGGTGTGTCGCTCATCCGGCCACGCTCAGGCGTGCCACGACCTCCATCGTCGCAGCCAGTGCCGTGTCCAGTTGCGACGGATCCACCCCGGCCTGCGCCATATGCGGCTTGCCCCCGCCGCGCCCACCCACGGTGGCCGCGACATCACGGACGACCACGTCAGCACGGAGTCCACGATCGCGGACATCATCGGTGGCCACGGCCAGCAAAGCGCCCTTGCCGTCGGCCAAGGCGGCCCCCAACACCGCGACCCCGGACCCCAGCGCCTCACGCACCGCATCGCCGAGCGCCTGCAACGCTTTGACGTCCGCCACGTCGACACGCGTGGCAATCACGGCGGTGCCATTGACCGCCTGGGCCTGTGCGACGAGCTGCTGCGCCATCCCACCACCCGTCGCGCCGCCGCGCATCGCTTCGTCCAGACGCTTTTCGAGCTGTTTCCGCTCCTCAAGCAGGCTGTCGAGCTTCCGTTCCATCTGCTCAAGCCCCGACGTCATCCCCGTCATGGGCACCTTGAGCCGCGACGCCAGCTGCAGCAACGTGTGCTCGCGCGCCGCGAGGAACTGGAAGGCCCGCGGCCCAGTCACCGCCTCGATGCGCCGCACGCCCGCGGCGACACCGCTCTCCGACACAATGCGCAGCAGACCAATCTCTGCCGTGTTGCGCACATGCGTACCGCCGCACAGTTCCACGGAGATCGCGGGGATATCCACCACACGCACCACATCGCCGTACTTCTCGCCAAAGAGGGCCATGGCCCCCTTGGCGACGGCGTCATTGTACGACTCCTCACGTGTCGTGACCGGAGCGCCCGTCCAGACGCCCTGATTCACCATCGCCTCGATCGCCGCCAGCTGTTCACCCGTCACCGGGCCATGGTGCGTGAAATCGAAGCGCAGGCGATCCGGCGCGACCAGCGAGCCGGCCTGATGCACATGGTCCCCGAGCACATGGCGCAACGCCGCATGCAGCAGGTGGGTCGCCGTGTGATTGCGCTCCGTGTCATGACGGCGCTCGCGCGGGACCACGGCGTGCGCCGCCCCGAAGGTGATCTCCCCCTGCGGCGTACCGATGGCCGCAATACGCCCATCGACCTTCCGCACCTCGGTCACATCCACACGCCAGCCGGTACCGGTAATGGTCCCCTGATCCGAGACCTGGCCGCCGGACTCCGCATAAAACGGCGTGTCGCGCAACATCACGGCCACCCGGCCATCCGGGAGATGCCGCACGGCTGTGACTTCCGTGTGCGCGTCGGTGAGCTCGTAGCCGACGAACCGCCCGAGGGCCGCCTGATGCTGCTGATCGTGCGTCCACTGCGTCGGATCGCCGAAATCGTCAGCGCTGACGGTAAGCTGCTTCGCCTTGCGCTCTTCCTGTGACTGTCGGCGCTGCGCCGCCAGCGCGTGCTCAAAGCCGGCGATATCCACCAGATAGCCGCGCTCGCGCGCCATCAGCTCCGTCAGGTCGATCGGGAAACCGAACGTGTCGTATAGCCGGAAGGCGTCATCACCAGAGATGGTCCCGCGCACCGACTTCGAGCCCTGCGTTGATGCGGCCGGCGCCAGTTCGTCGAACCGACTCATACCGGCGTCTACCGTCGCCAGGAAGCGCTCCTCTTCGGCGCGCGTCGTCTCGAGAATATGCTTCCGGCGCACATGCAATTCGGGATAGAGATCGCGCATCGTCTCGATGAGCACCTCTACGACATGCACGAGCGTCGGCTCGCGGCGGCCCAACAGCCACGCATGCCGGACGGCGCGACGCAGGATGCGACGCAGCACGTATCCGCGCCCCTCGTTGCTCGGGAACACCCCGTCCGCCAACAGGAAGGCGACGGCACGCGCATGATCAGCCAGCACCCGGAACGACGCCGGATCGATCTCGCGTCCATCCTTGTCGTGCGCGCGCCCGACACCCATCCCAGGACGGTACGGGTACGTAATGCCGACCACCTCCTCCACCTTGGCAAGCAACGGCCGGAAGAGATCCGTGTGGAAGTTGTTTGTGACCCCCTGCAGGACAGCGGCGATGCGCTCGAGTCCGGCGCCAGTATCGACCGACGGCTTCGGCAGCGGTACGAGCGTGCCATCGGGCTGCCGATCGTACTGCATGAACACGAGGTTCCAGATCTCGAGGAAACGCCCGACTTCCGCACCCTCAACAAAGGCGTCGAGCGAATACTCCTCGAGATCGGTGTTGGTCCACTCACCGGTGGCACCATTCGGGAAGGCCCAGTCCTGCGCCATCTTCGCGAGATCGACATAGATCTCGGTGCACGGGCCGCACGGGCCCGTATCGGCCATCTGCCAGAAATTGTCCTTGGCCCCCAGACCATAAACGCGATTGTCGGGGACGCCAGCCACCTCCTTCCACAGCTCGCGCGCTTCGTCGTCTTCATGGAAGACGGTGACGCGCAAATGCTCACGCGGGATCTTCAGCTCTTCCGTGACGAACTCCCACGCGAAGCGGATCGCATCGCGCTTGAAGTAATCACCAAACGAGAAGTTGCCGAGCATCTCGAAGAACGTGTGATGCCGCGCGGTGTGACCAACCTGCTCGAGGTCGTTGTGCTTCCCACCCGCGCGCACGCATTTCTGCGAGGTCGTCGCCCTCCGCTTGCCATCCGGTGCCTCGTCCATTCCGAGGAACACTTTCTTGAACTGCACCATCCCGGCGTTCGTGAACAGCAGGGTGGGGTCATCGGCAGGCACCAACGAGGAGCTGGGGCGGATGACGTGGCCATTCTTCTCGAAGTAGGCCAGGAATCGGGCGCGGATTTCGGACGCGAGCATAGACCGTCAAATATAGCGCGCCCCGTCCCCCCTCAGCACCCGCTTGACCTCCACACGCGCCACAGACGACGAGAACCCGCGACGGAGCAGAAATCCCAGAAGCCGCCGCTCCGCAACCGCCAGCTCCAATCCACGCAGTCCGCGCGCACGCTTCTCCGCCGCCGCTCGACACGCCGCCCCCTCGTCGAAGCCATCGTCCCGCGTGGCCTCCGCGAGGGCCTCCCGTGCCACGGCGCCCGATACCCCTTTCCGCAACAACTGCTGCCGGACCCGACCCGGGGCCTCCCCCCGACGCAGCCGCGCAGAGGCCTCCGCACGCGCCACCTCTTCGTCCGACAAGACCCCCGCCGCCTCGAGTCGGTCGAGCGCCTCCACAACGAGCCCTGACTCGACCTCTCCACGCCTGAGGCGCAGGTCGAGCTCACGTCGTGTTCGACGACTGCGCGCCAGCAGGTTGAGCGCCCGGTCCATCAGCCCAATCACGACGGCCTCGTGAGCCAATCGATCGAGCGCCTCCTCCAAGAGCACAACTCCGACCCGGGTGGCTCCGGTATCGGACAGGACGCCGGCCGTGACCAACAGCCGACGCTTGTCACTCAGCTCAATCCAATACCGGCCCGGTCGCCGCGGTGACTCGCGGATCGCCGTGACCGTAATCGGCGCGGGAGAATGCTCGATGTCTGTCATGGCACCAAGAAAAGAGCCGAGGGGCTACTCACAATGAGCCGTGGTGATCCGGGCACCACTTCACATCGCGAGCGACCCCTCGGCCCTCTGCTCCAATTGGTCAGGCGGTTAGTCCTCGGCGTCCTCGTTACCGGGTGTCGCCGCGCCAACACCAAGGACCGTCTTCACCTTTTCCTCGATCTCGGCCATCAGCGCCGGATTGTCCTTGAGGAACATCTTGGCGTTCTCACGACCCTGGCCGATCCGCTGCGTACCGTAGCTGTACCATGCGCCGGACTTCTCGATGATCCCCGACTCCGCGCCAATATCCACGAGCAACGAGGTATGGCTGATCCCCTCGGCGTACATGATATCGAACTCGGCCTGCTTGAACGGCGGGGCCACCTTGTTCTTGACGACCTTCACACGGACATGCGATCCGATGACGTCTTCCTTCTCCTTGACCGGGCCGATGCGCCGAATGTCGAGCCGAAGTGACGCGTAGAACTTGAGCGCCTTGCCGCCCGTCGTGGTCTCGGGATTACCGAACATCACCCCGATCTTTTCGCGGAGCTGGTTGATGAACACCACCGAAACCTTCGAACGCGCAATCGCACCCGTCAGCTTGCGCAGTGCCTGACTCATCAGGCGCGCCTGAAGGCCGACATGCGAATCGCCCATGTCGCCCTCGATTTCGGCCTTCGGCACCAGCGCGGCCACGGAGTCGATGACGATGACGTCGACCGCACCGGAGCGAACCAGGATCTCGCAGATCTCAAGCGCCTGCTCACCCGTATCCGGCTGGGAGATGAGCATGTTCTCGACGTCGACCCCGAGCTTCTTGGCGTACTCGGTGTCCAACGCATGTTCAGCGTCGATGTAGGCCGCCACGCCACCGGCCCGCTGCGCATTGGCGACCACGTGCAGACAGAGCGTCGTCTTGCCGCTCGACTCCGGCCCGTAGATCTCCGTAATGCGGCCACGCGGGATGCCGCCGACGCCGATTGCGGCATCGAGATTGATCGCGCCGGTCGGGATGGCTTCCACCCGCACCTTCGCATCGGTCCCCAAGCGCATGATCGAGCCCTTACCACAGCTCTTTTCGATCTGCGCGACCGCGAGCGCCAGGGCCTTGCGCTTGT
Source organism: Gemmatimonadota bacterium (assembly GCA_039797155.1). GTDB lineage: Bacteria > Gemmatimonadota > Gemmatimonadetes > Gemmatimonadales > Gemmatimonadaceae > Gemmatimonas. Next base: position 8,781 of record JBDKIJ010000186.1, read on the forward strand.
CGTCCGTAATCACCGATCCCGCCATAAAGACCACCGTCGTGAAGAGTGAAGCTGCCATGCCCTGGCCCGCGAGAATCTAGGGTCGCCGCGAGCCGGGCCAAGACCCGAATAAAGTACGAAGAAAACCCCGTGTGGACAACTCCTGCAACTGCCTGAATCTACTCCAGCGAGAAGGCCTGCTCTACAACTCGTATCCGGACATTTTGACCGAACACGAGGATTCCAACCACGTCAAACCGATAAATGCTCTCAGGCGTACCCAATCGATCCACCCACACCCGGGCTGATCGACAGAGTTCCCGCCGTTTCCGAGCGTGCACCGCCTCGACCGGCGACCCGAACGTCGTTCCCCGTCTGGCCTTGACCTCGACGAATACCACCTCCTCGCCGCGCTGGACAATCAGGTCGATATCACGATGGCCGGTGCGGAACCGATGAGCGAGGATGGTCCATCCCGCGCGGCGGTACCACCGTGCCGCGATGCGCTCGCCGAGGAGTCCGAATTCCTGTCGGGCTTTCGTCATGGCGCGAGGATAGCGTGACGGCCGGTGCGGTATGTCATCAATTCCCCGCACCGATGATCACGTCAACGCAAGCTCGCGCTCAGGATGTGTGCCGTGCGCGTACGGCGAGAATCCGCGCCGGGTCATCGGTGATGATCCCCTGCACCCCGTGGCGCCACAGCCGGAGTGCGTCGCGCGGGTCGTTAATTGTCCAGACGTGCGTGACCACGCCATACGGCCGCACGGCGCGCGCCAACGCCTTCACTGGAACCGGAACACCGTGATGGGAGGGGGGAAGGCACAGCGCGCGATACCATGACGGCTGCGGGGTCCTATGGAGCAGTGCGGGTACGAGCAACCGACGGACCGCAGGCGTGCTGGCGCCGAGCGCGATGTCCTGACCGAGAAAGGGGCGCGTGGTGGTCGGGTCGAATCCGGCGACAAGGATGCGCTTCTCCAGCCCATGGCGACGAATGGCTCGCAACAGCGCGGGCGCCGCCGCCGGTGTCTTCAGCTCGGCGATCATCGGCATGTTTGGTGGCAGGGCGTCCACCAGTTCATCGAACGAGGGCACCCGAACCCCGCGTCCCTTCCAGGGATAGTGTCGTCCATCACGTGAGAATCGGGCGCCGGCATCGAGTCGGCGTATATCGGTCCACGTGGTGCATTCCACCAGGCCCATGCCGTCTGTGGTGCGATCGAGCGTGGGATCGTGCATCAGGAGCAGCATGCCATCCGCGGACACGCGCAGATCGAACTCGACGGCATCGGCCCCAACGGCCGCGGCTTCGAGGAGGGCGGGCAATGTGTTTTCCGGCGCATACGCGCGGTTGCCGCGATGGGCAATCACGGGATGGGCACGTGGATCGAGGAGGATCATGACCAGGGGCAGCGAATACGCCGTGCCAAACGCACACACGGGGCGATGCCGTCAGGCACCGCCCCGTGCGACCTGAGCCGTAGCTCAGGCAAACGATCCGTCGCGAATCAGAAGCTGTACTGGATGCGCGTCATGACCAGACGGCCGATCTCCGGGGCGCCCGGGAAGGTGCGCACCTTGTTGTTGAACATGTTCTGGGCGTTCAACGACCAGGTAAGCTTCTTGTCGCCAAGCATGAAGCGCTTGGTGAGCTGCGCGTCGAACACGAACGCCTCGGGGACGTTCTCGTAGCAGAAGGTGCCGGCCGGCACCGGCGCGCAACGTCCCGCGCCGCCCGACGCGTTCGTGGTCGCGCCCGTCTGGCCCGCCGCGATCGGGAAAGCGAAGCCCGTGGCGTAGACGCCCGAGTTCACCGGGTACGCTTCATTGTACCGGGTGCGGAGCTCGAACCCGATGCCGTTCTGATCGTTGCGGTAGCGCCCACCGAGCGAGCCGCGCGAGTTCGGGGCGTTCGACATCAGCGGCAGGCTGTTCCCGCCGTCAATGCCACGGAAGACGTTGCGGCTCTGATAGCTGTACGCGAGATCGAACGTCAGGCGATCGCTGGCCACGATATCAAAGGCCGCATCGAGACCGCGGACCCATACCTTGCCGGTCGACGTGAGATACGTGGCGTACACGGCGTTCGGGGCCGAGTTGCCGTTGGCGAACGTCACGACACCGAGGGGGAGCGCCGCCACGTTCGGCGTGAGCGCGCCGGCAATGCCGCTGATGATGGCGCCGATCTGCGCCTGGCTCAGGCCGAGCGCCGCGAGCGACGGACCGATGCCCCCCGCCAGCTGCGTGCCGATGTACCCGCCAAGCTGCTGCGGATTGCCGAAGAACACGTTCGGTGTGGACAGCGCGGCCGACGTCCCGATATCACCACGCTCCTGCCCCCAGAGGGACACGTCGTAGCGAACTCGGTTGTTGATGATGCCCTTGTAGCCGAGCTCGTACGTGTTGTTGAACGACGCGGCGAGCGGGTTGATGTCGTTGAGCGCCGTCGTGGCCACCGGCACCGTGGCGCTGGTGAGATACGAGACGCGCGTCGCCAGATCGGCATTCGTCGGCTGACGCGTTCCGAGGAACTGCACGGCACCCGTGGCGATCGCCGAGGCATTGGCCGCCGGAATACCGGCGCCCTGCAGCGCGGCGGCGATGGCCGGCACGAGACGCGGACCAAGCGCCGTGATGGCGCCCGGGAAGGCGGCGGCGGCCGAGGCCCCCGTGAAGTTGCCGCCAGCGGCGAATGCCGACTTCATGCAATAGGCGCCGAACGCGCTCCCCGAGGAGCAGCTGCGGTTGTACTGATACCCTTCCTTGGGCGGGTTACCGCGCGCGATGACATCGAAGCCCGAGCCACCGATGTTGCGGGCCTGCACGAGGTCGAGGAAGAACGAGAAGTTCGCCGGGGTCGAGAAGGCGCGATTGTACGTGAAGCGGATGTTCTGCGTCGGCGTCGGCTTGAAGATGAGCGCGGCACGCGGCGAGAAGAACTTGCCATCGATGACGTTGTTGCCGTCACCGCGGGCCGCGAGGAGCAGTTCGAACTTGTCCGACGGCTTGGTCGACGACTGGATGTACGCGCCGTACTCGGTCACGTTGTCCACGTCCTCGTTGCGGCCGTTGATCGTGTTGCCGGTGCGCGGGTTGGTCCAGATGTAGTCCACGCCGTACGTGAAGCTCTGCTTCTTGCCCATGTCGAAGCCGTGCTGGATCTGCGCCGCGGCCACCCGCGACTGATCCACGATCGGCTGCCCTGAGCGCAGGAGGTACGTCCCATCCGTCGACGTAGCGTTGTCGTTGCCGGCGTCGCTGGAATTCAGGAAGGCCTGCATGAACAGCTTGTTCCAGCGGAAGCGCTGCTGGGCGCTCAGGTACGTCCAGTTCTTGATCTGCGCCGAGCCGTTGGCCCCGGTCATTTCGATGGCGCTCCCGACCTTGGTGTACCCAACCGTCGTGATGGCTTCCATCGACTCCGTCGGACGAATGTCGACGCGCGCTTCACCCGTGGTCTTCTCGAGCGAGAAATCACGGTTGTTGGCCTGACCCGCGCGGGGGCTGTTCGCCGGGAACGTCTTGGGCTCCGCGAGATCGTTGTACTCCCAGTCGTTGCCGCGCATGTACTCGCCCGAGACCTTGTAAGCGAGCTTGTCATTCAGCTTGCCGGCATGGCGCAGGCCCGTCCGGAGCACTGAGCGCTCACCGCCGTCGAGGCTGACCGTGGTCCCCTGCGACTGGAACGGCGACTTCGTGATCACGTGGAGCACGCCGTTCGAGCTGTTCGGCCCGTAGAGTGCCGACGCCGGTCCGAGGAGGACTTCCATGCGATCGATGTCTTCGTTCGTCCCCGTGAACAGGAACGGCACGTTGACGCGAAGCGACGGGACACCGGCGAAGCGGTAGTCCTGAAGCATCAGCATCGAGCCGCTGAACGCGTTGTTGAACCCGCGTGCCACCACGTTGGCCTGCACCACGCCGCCCTTGTTGATGTCGACGCCAGGGGTCGCGCGGAGGTGGTCCGTCACCGTCATGGCCGGACGCTCTTCGATGCGCTCGCTCGTGATGACCGAAATCTGCGCCGGCGCGTCCAGCGCCTTCTCGGGACGGCTGCGGCTGGCGGTGACGACCGTCTGGTTGAGCTGCGTCGGACGCTCGGCCAGCGCCGCATTGACGACGGCCCCAGCCTGCTGGTTCTGGAACACCTTCGGCTCATATCCGAGCGCACGCACCGTGACCGTGTAGCTGCCGGCCGTCACGTTGATGCGGAAGGCACCGTCAGCACCGGTGACCGCACCGTACGACGCCCCACCAGCCCGCTGCGCCTGCACCTGCGCGTTCTCGATCGGGCGTCCGCTCGATGCGTCCGTAACCTTACCGGTGATGGGGGAGCCCTGCGCGATCAGCGCGTTGGCTGTCAGAGACGACGCGCCGATCGCCAAGAAGGCGGCAGCGACGATACGTCTGACGGGGAACAGGAACATGAACACCTCGGGAGGAGGGAAAACTTCAACGACGGCTCGGCCCACCAATCTGGGCCGCCATGCGGGATCTGACCCATCAGGGATGGGACAGACGGTTTATGCGACCGTGTCTATGTTCGCCGCCTCACTCCGGTCCGTCAATACACACGGGCTCGCCGGTATGGCTAAGAGCGGTCAGCCGTCGCCGCAGATCCGATCGAGATCCTGTATCCCCACCAGCACGTCGCGCGGCCGCGCGGCCCCCTCCGACGGCGCCAGAATCCCGGCGTCCTCCAGCTGGTCGATGATCCGTGCCGCCCGGCCATACCCGATCTTGAGCCGACGCTGGAGGAGTGACGTGGACCCCTGCCGGTGCTGGATCACGCACTCGGCAGCCTCCCGAAACCGACTATCGCGCTCGTCCGTGTCCCCACTGTCATCCGGTGCGTCGCCCGCCGCCTCGGCCTCGCGCGCCCGAACCGTTTCCAGGATATCGGGCTCGACCGCCACTGGAGCGCTGGCGGCCGCTTCGTGGCGCGCGCGGGCGTCGGCATACCATGTCAGCAGCTGTTCCGTGTCTTCGCTGGACAGGTAGGCCCCCTGCAGCCGGGAGCTCTCCGACTTGCCGGGGGGCGTGAACAGCATGTCGCCATTACCCAACAGCATCTCTGCCCCGGCACCATCAATGATCGTCCGGCTATCCACCTGGGACGCGACCCGGAAGGCAATCCGGCAGGGGAAATTCGCCTTGATCAGCCCGGTAATGACATTCACGCTGGGACGCTGCGTGGCCAGGATGAGGTGAATGCCTATGGCGCGCGCCTTCTGCGCCAGCATGGCGATGGGCGTCTCCACCTCCGCCTGCACCGTCATCATGAGGTCGGCCATTTCGTCGATGACCACCACGATGTACGGCAGGATATCGCCGGTATAGGTGCGGTCCTCGAAGGCGACCTCGGGATTGCGCGGCTTCTGCGGCGCCGGGCCCTCTCCGGCCGCGAATTGGGTCACGCGTTTGTTGAATTCCTGCAGGTTGCGGCACGCATTCGCCTCCAGCAGGCGATACCGATCCTGCATCTCCATCACCGCCCACTTGAGCACTGCCGCCGCATCGCGATTGTCGGTGATGACCTTGTGCCGCAGATGGGGCAGCGCATTGTACACGCTCAGTTCGACCATCTTGGGATCAACCATCAGGAAGCGCAGGGTCCGCGGCGTGTGCCGATAGACCAGGCTCGTGATGATCGTATTCACGCACACCGACTTGCCGGAGCCCGTCGCGCCGGCGATGAGCAAGTGCGGCATCTTCGCGAGATCGGCCACGACGGGGCGCCCCTCGAGGTCCTTCCCGAGCGCGATGGGCAACGCCGCGCGCGCTTGGCGAAAATCCGGGGCTTCCAGCACCTCCCGCAGGACCACCATTTCCGGCGATGGATTCGGCACCTCAACCCCCACAGCCCCGCGTCCAGGAATCGGGGCTACAATACGGATGCTCGGTGCGCGCATCGCCAAGGCCAGATCGTCCGCGAGCGCCGCAATCTGGCGCACCTTCACCCCTGCTCCGGGCTCGATTTCAAACTGGGTGACTGTGGGCCCCGTGGTGCGCCCCACCAATTCGCCATCGACCTTGAAAGTGCGCAACGTGGCCAGCAGCTTGTCGCCGGCCGCATCAAGCTCGCGGTTGGCGTCCCCAACGCTGCGCGCCGGCGGTGGGCTGAGTAACGAGGTAGGGGGCAGCTCGTCACTGAACGCGTCACCTTCAGGATGGGGCGCGGGCTCTGCCACGAGGTCGGCGGCCGAATCCGGAGCGGGTACCACTTTGGCCCGGCGGGGCTTCCGTTCGGAGCGCGTACTCGCCGCCGGCGCCCGTTCTTCATCGGCGTCCGCCTGCGCGGTCGCCAGTGGGCGCCCGAGCACCTCCTGCGCGAGCGCAGGATCAATGGCCGGAAGCTCCTCCGGCTCGGGAGCGAGCCGCTCCGCCAGCGTCAAGGTGGCACCAGCCCCATGTGATGCGCCCTGATCGGCTCGGGCGCCGAAATCAATGACCGATCGTACGGGGTTCCATCGCAGCGTCACCACCGTCAACACACTGGTGACCAGCGCCAGAAACACCCACGCGCCCGCCATACCGAATCCCTTACGCAGATAGTGGGCGACGAATGCGCCCCACAATCCTGTGGCATCGGCGGAGTCCGGCGTCGCGCCCATGGCCAGACTGATCACGACGGGGACAAGCAGCATCGTGCCGGCCACCAGCGCCATCCCCCGGCGCTCTTGGCCAGGTACGCCAAGTTTTCCAAACAGATACAAAGCCGCTGCGAGGCTTCCCCCCGCAATCACGACGGCACCGGGGACCCCCACGGTCACGACCAACGCGCATTTGAGAAACGTGCCAGCCGGTCCGAACGGGCCGGTGGCATCCAGACACCGGGCGCTCGTGGCGTGCTGAAACAGCAAGGCCCCCACAATGAAGACCGCCAACAGCGTCAGGGCGACGCCCGCCAGCTCCCGACGCAGATGGTGGCGGTCCACGGTGCCTCTTAACCCGGCTCCTTCAGCAAGTCGGCTCCTTCGAATTCGAGCCACTTGGTGTGGACCTTCCCGGCCTGGAACCCCGGATGCTGCATCACGCGCGCCAAGAACGGCATCGTGGTCTTGACCCCTTCCACGACAAAGCTCTCGAGCGCGATCTGCATGCGCTTCAGGGCCTCTTCACGCGTGGCGCCCTGGACAATCAGCTTGGCGATCATCGAGTCGTAGTACGGTGGCACGGTGTAGCCCGCATACGCATGCGTATCGATGCGCACTCCCGGGCCGCCAGGCTGATGGAAGACGTCGAGGCGCCCCGGTGACGGCTGGAAGTTCCGCGCGGGATCCTCGGCGTTGACGCGGCACTCGATCACGTGCCCACGAAACGGCGGCAGACTCGTCACCGAGAGCGGGAGTCCCGCCGCGACGCGGATCTGCTCCTTCACGAGATCCACACCGGTGAGCTGTTCCGTGACCGGATGCTCGACCTGAATGCGCGTGTTCATCTCCATGAAGTAGAACGACCCGTCCTCATCGAGGAGCATCTCGATCGTTCCGGCGCCGACGTAATTGATCGCCTTCGCACCACGAACAGCGGCTTCACCCATCCGCTCGCGCAATTCCGGGGTCATGACCGGACACGGCGCCTCTTCGATCAGCTTCTGGTGCCGACGCTGGACAGAGCAATCGCGCTCCCCCAGGTGCATCACGTTCCCGTGCGTATCCCCCAGCACCTGGAACTCAACGTGCCGGGGACGCTCGAGGAACTTCTCGACGTACACATCACCGTTCCCGAATGCCGACAGCGCCTCGGACCGTGCCAATTGGAAGGAGCGCAAGAAGTCATCGGGGTCGCGCGCGACGCGCATCCCCTTGCCGCCACCGCCGGCGGCCGCCTTGATGATCACCGGGAACCCGATGCTCCGGGCAAACTCGAGCGCTTCCTCGGGATCCTCAACCGGCCCCGGCGTCCCCGGCACAATGGGAACCCCAACCTCCTGCATTGCACGACGCGCCGAGGCCTTATCGCCCATCACGCGAATCTGCTCTGGCGTGGGTCCGATGAACGTGATTCCCGAGGCGCGACACGTCTCAGCGAACTCCGCATTTTCCGCGAGGAAGCCGTACCCCGGATGGATGGCGTCGGCGCCGGTGATTTCCGCCGCCGCGATCAACCGGGGAATCTTGAGATACGAGTCGCGCCCCGACGGCGGCCCAATGCAGACGTCATCGTCGGCAAAACGCACATGCAGCGACTCCCGATCGGCCTCGGAATAGACCGCAACCGTCTGGATGTCGAGTTCGCGGCAGGCGCGGATGACACGGAGAGCGATCTCACCGCGATTGGCGATCAGGACCTTTTTGAACATCCCGTATGGTGGCGAGGACACCCGCCTGCCGCCAGTCCCGTCCGCCACCAATCCGGGGCGGTGTTACGTCAGACTGAGGCCGCCACCAAAGCCGCTGAAACTCGCATCGGACGCCCCCGCCACCCCCTGCACGCGCAGCGCAAACTCGGCGGCATTGGTGGCGTTGAATAGCGCGCTCTCGTACGAAATGGCACCGCGGGTGAACCAGTCCAACAGCGACTGATCGAAGCTCTGCATTCCGTACGCCAAACCACCCTCTCGAATCAGGTCCGGGATATTGATGGCCCGGGACAGGTCGCGAATCTGTTCCGCCACGGCATCCGTGTTGACCAGCACCTCACACGCCGGCACTCGCCCCGGGCGATCCGACCGCGGCACCAACCGTAGCGAGACCACCGCCTGCAAGGCATTCGCCAGGGCGAAGCGGACTTCTCCCTGCTGATGCGGGGGATAGAAGGACAGGATGCGATTGATGGTCAGCGTCGCGTCGATCGTGTGCAGGGTGCTCAGGACCAAATGCCCGGTGCTGGCCGCCTTGAGGGCGACGTCCAGCGTCTCCAGATCGCGGATTTCACCGATCATGATGACGTCGGGATCCTGCCGGAGCACCCGTCGCAGGGCTTGCGCGAACGTGGCCGTATCCGTTCCGACCTCGCGCTGGTTGATGTGCGACCTGAGATCGCGGTGCACGAACTCGATCGGGTCCTCAACCGTGATGATGTTCGCCGTTCGCCGCTCGTTGATGTGCTGGACCATGGCGGCGAGCGCCGTACTCTTCCCTGACCCGGTGATCCCCGTGAAGAGCACCAACCCTCGGGGCTTCATGGCAATCGTTTCGAGGACCGGTGGCAAGTTGAGGTCCTGCAACGACACCGCAGCATGCGCGATCGCGCGCAGCGCGAAGGCCACGGTCCCCTTCTGCTGGTAGACGTTGACGCGGAAGCGGCCCACCGCCGGCACGTTGATCGCGAAGTCCGCCTCGCGCGCTTCGATGAATTCGCGCAACTGGGCGGGCGGCAGTAACTGCTCGGCCAGATCCCGAAGCTCTTCCGGACGGAGAGCCGGCAACTCGAGCGGTGAGAGCTCCCCATGCAACCGGAGCGTCGGTGGCCGACCGACCTTGAGATGCAGGTCGGACGCCCCGTCGCGGATCATGCGTTGCAGCGCAGCGCGGAGGTCAAAACTCTTGACCGCACCCAAACCAGCATCGGCGCCCGCAGGGGCGCCGGAAGCCATCGTCATGACGTCGATTCTCAGCCGTTCGGATCGATGCGGAAGAGCACCTGTCCGTACTCGACGGGATTTGAGTCGGAAACTCCGATCTCGCGCACCACCCCGTCGAACTCGGACTCGAGCTCATTCATGATCTTCATCGCTTCGATGATGCAGACGATCTGCCCCTTACTGATGCGATCACCCACGGCGACGTACGGCTTGGCGCCAGGCTCCGGGGCCGCATAGAACGTTCCGACCATCGGCGACTTGATCTCGAGGCCGGCTGCCTTCGGCGCCTCGGCTTTCGGCGCCGCGACAACGGCCTCGTCGGCATGACGCGCCGGTGCGGCAGCCGGCAACACAGGGGCCGCGACATGGACGGGGGCCGGCGCCATCGCCACGGCGGCACGCTGATTGGGACTCTTGGCGATACGGAGCTTCATCCCCTTATCCGAGGAGATCTCGATAGAGTCCACCGTGGAGCCGTCGAGCATATCGATCAGCTTCTTCACGTAGCGCAGGTCGATCATGGCATAAAGGGGCTGGAGAACGGGTCATCCGCCGAAGCGGCAACCACGAGTCGAGCGGATGGTCGATCCACTCGTCAAAGTTCGAGCAATTCGCGACGGAAGTGGGTGAGCCGTTCCCCACCCTCCGCCGAGATCCGGACGTCGTCCTCGATCCTCACCCCACCCAACCCGGGCCGATAGATCCCGGGCTCGATGGTGACCACCATATCGGGGCCAAGTGAAGCGTCGATAGACCGGGCCAGACGCGGCGCCTCGTGCACATCCAGGCCAATACCGTGGCCGAGGGAATGCCCGAACGCCTCACCGAACCCGCACTCGTCAATGTAGTCGCGCGCGACGGCATCGGCAGCCTTTCCCGTCATTCCGACCCGAACCGCACCCGAAGCGCGTCGGTTTGCCTCGAGTACGATGGCATAGATCTCCCGCTGCCAGCTGGCCGCCGCCCCCAAGACCACGGTTCGGGTGATGTCTGAGCAATAGCCATCGGCGACCGCCCCGAAATCGATGAGGACAAGATCTCCGGGGGCCAACCGTCGCTCGGAGGCCCGAGCGTGCGGCAGGGCCGACCGTGGGCCGGACGCAACAATAGTGGGAAACGGAAAGGCTTCGCTGCCGACCTCACGCAGATGCCCTTCCAGCATGCCCGCCACCTGTTGCTCGGTTATCCCTGGCCGGAGCGATGCGAGGGTCTGTTCGAGCGCGACCTCGGCCATCGCGACGGCGCGCCGGATGGCGTCGATCTCTCCGGCGTCCTTCGTGGCCCGCAGCGTCTCGATCAGGTCCACCGTTGGGCGCCACTGCCAACGCGCCCCCTGCTCGAGGAGGCGGGCAAAGTCCCGGTGCAACAGGTGCGCCGACTCAAACCCGATCCGGCCGATCGACGGCATCCCCGCCAAGGCGGTCCACAATCCGGTCCACAGGTTGGCGGGTTCGATACGGACGGTCGCCGCCCCCCCGACCTCTTCCTCGACCTGTGTCGCATACCGGAAGTCGGTCCACAACCACACCTCGAGGGCGGTTACCAATACCAGAGCGCTACTCCCGGAGAATCCGGTCAGATATCGCACATTGGCCGGCGCCGTGACGAGCATGCCGTCCAGATCTGCCCGCCCCAAGGCCTCGCGAAGTGCCGCGAGTCGCACTGGACGGAAATCGGCGAGGGGGCCGGTCCCCTCAGCCACGCGCGCGCAGGTGGCGGATCAACCCGCGGAGGGCGTATTCGTACCCGTCCGCCCCCAAACCGCACACCAGGCCGACTGCGGCCGACGCCAACACCGAATGCCTCCGCTCGGGCTCGCGCGCGTAGATATTCGACAAGTGCACCTCCACAA
>JBDKIJ010000187.1:0-12405 GCA_039797155.1 Gemmatimonadota bacterium
ACCGGACGCCAGTCGCGACGATCCCAAGCTCGTCGACGTGGTTCGTCGGTCCTTGACGACACTCCGCCGCCGGAGCGTCAGACACGCCGATGGATTTCGACGGCGTTCGGTCGACGAACAACATGACATCCGCAGGCGGCTCAAGCGATTACGCTATGTCGCTGACCTGACGGCTCCGCTTTTCAGTCGCAAGGCGGTCGCCCGGTATGTGGCGGCACTCGAGCCGGCGCAGAACGCCCTTGGAGCGCTGAACGATCTCTCTGTAGCCAACGCCTGGTTGACCGGGTTCACTGCGATCGATCCCAACGCATGGTTCGCCGTGGGGTGGTTGCGCGCGCGTCTCGATACCACGGTCAAGGCCTGCGTGAAGCCGCTTCGCAAGGCCGAGCGGGCCACTCCCTACTGGTCGCGCTGAACAGACAACCGCTGTGCGATGGCTATTTCGTACCGCTCGATTTCGTGAGATACAGGTTGAGCGACCCGAAGCTCAGCTTCGACTTCATCTGCACCATCATCCGTCGCGCGTCATCGGTGATCCACACTTCTGCGTGCCCGTTTTGACTGAAAATCCCCTTCGTCTGAAACGTCGGCTGCAGCACCACCGTGTTGAACGTCCCTGCGGGCACCTTCACGGTTTCGCGCCGTAGCACGCGGATGCGCACGGGGTTTCCCTGCGCCTTGAAGTAGCGCGCATACTCGTAGGTACGCCCCACTTCGAGCGGAATCGTGCGTACGAAGTACAGGAACGAGCCCTCGTCGAGCGGGTTCGTCACCGTCGGCTCTTCGGGCTTGTCGTTTTCGCGCATCATGCCGCGCTCGGGGAAGATCTCGTAGCGCCGCTTGCGCTCGTAATTCCCCTCGTCGATGTCCTGGTGGTAACGCAACGAGTTCAGCGTCGCCACATCGAACCACGACTCGTACCGGTCATTCACGCGATAGAGCGGGATTCCGCCATCGATCCGGAACAGCGTGTGCCACACCGGACGCCCACGCACCTCGGTGATCTCACGCACCTCCATGCTGCCGCGCCCCACCTTGAGCGACCCGAATTTCACGTCGTACTCGAGATGCTCACCGACGGCGAATGGAACGGGCAGGGTGGCCCCAGCCGCCGGCGGTGTCTGCTGCGCCGCGGCCTCGCTCCCGCCCACCAACAGCGTGGCCGCGAGGAACATCCCCGCGGCCCGTGTTGCGATCGTCTGCCAAACACCGGTCATGCGCGCCTCGTACCCCACATCACACCACAAGGTTGCGCTCGCGAACGATCAGACGTTGAACCGGAACAGCAGCACGTCGCCGTCCTGCACGACATACTCCTTGCCTTCTGATCGCACCGCGCCCTTCTCTCGCGCGCCCTTCCAGCCGCCGTGCGCGACAAAATCCGTGAACGCCACGGTTTCGGCCCGGATGAACCCCTTTTCAAAATCGGTGTGGATCACCGCCGCCGCCTTGGGCGCGGTATCTCCGTGGTGGATCGTCCACGCCCGCACTTCCTGCTCGCCGGCGGTGAAATACGTCTCCAATCCCAGCAGCGCATAGCCGGCACGAATCAATCGGTCCAACCCCGCCGACTCGATCCCCAGCGACGCCAGAAATTCCGCCCGCTCCTCCGGCGGCAGCTCCGCCAGCTCCGATTCGATTTTCGCCGAGAAGGGCACCACCTGCGCGTTCTCACCGGCCACCGTGGCACGCAGCGCCTTGAGGTACTGCCCCTCTTCCCCTGACAGCTCCGAATCGGTGACGTTGGCTGCATACAGCACCGGCTTCGCGGTCAACAGCTGCATGCCGTTCAGCGTCTTGAAGTGCTCCGCTTCAAGCCCCGCGCGCCATAGCGGCTTTCCCTCGGCCAGCGCGGCATTCGCGGCTTCCAGCGCCGGCAATTCGGCCAGCGCTTCCTTGTCGTTCGCCTTCGCTGCGCGCTTCACCTTGTCGAGGCGCTTCTCCACCGTCGCAAGATCCGACAACGCGAGCTCGAGCTCGATGATCTCCTTGTCGCGCGCCGGGTCGGGCTGCCCCATCACGTGCGTTACATCGTCATCGGCGAAGCAGCGGATGACATGCACGATCGCGTCGGTCTCGCGGATGTTCTGCAGGAACTTGTTCCCGAGCCCTTCCCCCTGCGACGCGCCCTTCACGAGCCCTGCGATATCGACGAACTGTACGACCGCCGGCACCGTGCGCTTCGGCTGCACGATCTCGGCGAGCTTGTCGAGCCGCGGGTCGGGGACTTCGACCATACCGACGTTCGGCTCGACGGTGCAGAACGGATAGTTCGCGGCCTCCGCCTTGGCGGCGGTCAGCGCGTTGAAGAGCGTGGACTTGCCGACGTTCGGCAGTCCGACAATGCCAAGACGGAGCATCGATCGGGGAAGACAGGAAGGCGCCACAGGGCAGGGACGCCCCGGGGACAGCCCTGAAATCTAGCAGGGGCCGCCGTGGACGGCGGCCCCTGCGGTCCCACAGTGCACCGAGTTTCGGCCACTTACTGCTTGCAGGAGCCCCGCGGATCGAGCTTGGGTTGATCCACCACCGGGCGCGCTGCGGCATTGCCGATCTTCCCCGCCAGATCCGCCACGAGCCGCGACACGCGCTGCAGGCGCGGGTAGTCGATGTACTGCGCCTCGTCGGTCAGCTGGTGGTACAGGGAGTGCCCGCCCGTGGTGAAGAACACCACCGGGATCCCCCACTTCGCGTACTCGTAGTGGTCGCTGCGGCAATAGATGTTCATCGGGTGGCCGTTCGCGTCCATCGCGTAGTCGAAAGTGAAGCCGTGCTTGCCGGTGGTATTCACCGACTCCACGAGATCACCAAGGCCCGTCGACAAGCGACGCGAGCCGACGAGCTGCAGGTAATCCGGGCCCCCGCGCAGCTCCTTCCCCTCCTTCGTCAGGCCGGTCACATCGCCGGCGGCGCCGCGTCCCACCATGTCCATGTTGAGCTGCGCCACGATCGAATCCCGCGGCACGGTCGGGTGCTCCGTGAAGTACGCCGACCCCCACAGCCCCTTCTCCTCACCGGCATGCCACACGAAGAGCGTCGAACGCTTCGGCTTCACCTTCTGCGCCGCCAGAAACTCCGCCACCTCCAGCACCGCGACCGAGCCGGACCCATCGTCATCGGCGCCGTTGTAGATCGAGTCGAGGCGAGGCGGGTGTGTCTTCCGCCACTCGGCGAGCTCCGTATTGACCTGCGTGAACTGCTCCGGCGTTCCCATCTTGTCGGAATCTTCCGCGCCACCTGGCCGCACGATGCGATTGAAGATCAGCGTCGAATCGTGATCCACGGGGCGACGCGCCATGCCGACGTGATCGCTGTGCGCACCGATCGCCACATACTGCGTCCGAAGCTTCGGATCACTGCCGGGAAGGATCGCCACCACGTTGCGCCCCGCGAACGGGACCGGGGTCATCTCCACGGTCGCCTTCAGGGTGAACGGCGCGCTCTCGACGCCGGGCACCAGGTCGGTGGTCGCCTTTCCGAAGAGGGTCTGCGCGGCGCTGTCGGTCACGAAGAGGCGGGCGTCGACGGCCGCCGAGCTGTCGGCCATGCGTGTGCCGCCCTGCATGACGAAGCCAAGGAGGCCGCGTGCCTGCAAGGGGACAATGAACAGGACACCGGCCGCACCGGCCGGGCGAACGCCGGGCGACTGAATCGACGCGCCGATGGCGTTGTTGTTGAGCGGGAGGCGGTAGGCCACGATGCGCCCCTGCAGCTGGGCAGCCGTGAGAGAGGCCGCGCTATCGCCAAACACGCCGGCATAGAGCAGACGCCCGTTTTCCACGGTTACCGACTCGCCACCGCCGATCCCCCAGTCACGCCCGATCGCGAGGGACGTACCCCCTACGGTCAGGGTGGAGCCGCGATCGACGCGGCGAGTCTTGAGCGGCAACGTCTGGAAGAACGTGCCGTTCTCGCCGGCCGGCTTGAGCCCCATGCGCTTGACCTCGCGCGCCAGGTACTCGGTGGCTTTCACGTGGCCTTCGGTCCCGACGTCGCGCCCCATCAGCGAATCGTCGGCAAAGACGTAGAGCCGCGACATGAGATCACCGGCCGTGATCGCCGCGGTGGTCGGCTGCGGCGCGCGCTTGGCCGGCAGCGCGCCTGGCGTCGTTGCCTGAGCCTGCGCCAACATGGGCATCAGGAGCAGGGGCAGAGCGCGCTGGAAAGGAATCGATGTCATGATTCGAAAATCGTGTGAATGGGGGTGCTACTGGTCGAGGGCCATACGGCCCACATGCACCTGCGGTTTCGGCTGGACGCTCGTCCAGGCGATGAACAGGGTGTCGCCGGCGCGCGTCATACGCGGCACGCCGCTCTGTCGAGCATTACTCGTCGCGGCGACCACCTGTTCCCGGCTGCGGGCCTTGGTGGTGAAGTCCACCCGGCGCGCCAGCAGCTCCGCCGATTGGGGGGTACGCTGTTCGAGCCAGAGGACGACGGCACGCCCGCGCGCATCGAGCACCACATCGACGCGTCCCATCGGATCGCCCGCATCGATGCGAATGGGTGCCTCGAAGGTCGCACCGCCATCCACCGACCGCGCCGCCAGCACGCGGGCGGTGTCGTTCGCGGCCGTGTACCACGCGACCACTACGGTGTCGCCGCGCGCATCGGCTTGCGGCCCATTCACCGGACATCCTGGGTAATGCCATCCGTCGTCGTGCACCTTCACCGGCGCCGTCCACCCGCTGTCGGTCTGACGCACGATGGCGATGTCGCGAATCTCCGCCTCGCTCCGGTCCCGATAGATGAGAATTCGGCCGCTTGCGGTGGCTGCGGTGCCCGTCTGGCAACAATCGCAGCTGCGGGCATCGACCAGACGCTCGCGCTCCAGCGCACCCGTCGGGGATATCACCGCCGTGCGAATCGTCATCTCGCGCGCCGAATCGGGCATCGCGCTCTTCCGCCCATCGAGCCAGATGAGTCCCAGGCGGTCCGCGCCTTCCGCCCAGAGCGAGACAAAGCCGTGCTCCGCCTCGAGGCCATCCGTGTGCGGGGTCACCGGGGCGGACCACGTCACGCCCCCATCGGCCGACCGCACCACCCGGATGCCGTAGGCGTATTTCCCTGTCCCCTCGCGTTCGAGCCAATGGGCTGCGAGGTCGCCGTTCCCCAAGGCGGTCACCGACGGAAAATCCGCCCAGTTCACAAAGAGCGGACGGCCAGACGCGATGGTGCGCGTGCTATCCCACCCCGTGCCGTTCCACCGCGCCAGGCGGATCGAGGCGACCGAGTCGGCGTCGCGGTAGGTCCATGACAGGATCGGCGCGCCGTCCGCACCCAGCGTGAAATGTGGGGTATTGCTGATCGGATCCGAAGGCAGTGGCAGCTCCGTGACAACCCCCGGTGGGGCAACGGCGTCATCGGGAGCCTCCGAGGGGGCGCATCCGGCGCCGCCCAGCAGTAGCATTGAAGCAAGGAGGCCACGCCGGGCCGTGCTGGTGCGTACAGTCGGTGTCATGCCTCAACCTGTGGTCTGTGTCCGATTCCCTCAACTCCACGCCTACTTCTGATGCCGTCGATGTCGAATCGTCGTTGGTTCCCTCGGGTTCCCCTGTGCGCCGCGGGCGCACTCTGGCTGGCGTCCGCTGCGCTACCGTCTGCCGCCCTCTCGCAGACCGATGCCACCCTCGCGCGCATCTACCGGCTCGGCACCGACAGCTCCCGCGTGTACCAGCTGGGGCAGGTGTTCTTCGATTCGATCGGCCCGCGCCTGACCGGGACGCCGCATCAGGACGCCGCCAGCAACTGGGTCCTTGGCCTCTACAAACAGTGGGGCGTGGAAGGACGCCGCGAACAGATCGGCACGTGGCGCGGGTGGCGTCGCGGTCATTCGCATATCGACCTCGTGACGCCGCGCATGCGCACCCTTGAGGGAACCATGCTCGCGTGGAGCCCGGGGACACGGAAGAAGGATCTGACGGCCCCCACGATCGTACTCCCGCGCTTCAAGGACAGCACGGAATTCGTGCAGTGGCTGCCGCGGGCGAAGGGGAAGTTCGTGCTGGTGTCGGCGCCGCTGCCGACCTGCCGCCCGACCGACAACTGGCAGACGCACGCAACGCCGGAATCGCGCGCGCGGATGGACAGTACGCGGGCCGCGCTGGCGCGCGAATGGGGTGGAACCAGCGTCCGCGGCACGGGCTATTCGAACGCACTCGGCACCGGCAGCCTCGGCATGCGCCTCGAGCAGGGTGGGGCCGCTGGCGTGATCACGTCGCGCCCGAAGAATGCGTGGGGGACCATCGACGTGTTCGAGACGTACAACACGAAAGCGCCGGCGCTCGCGCTGTCGTGCGAAGACTATGGGCTCGTGTTCCGTCTCACCGAGAACAACCAGGCACCGACGGTGCGGCTCAACCTCGACGCCGACCTGCTCGGCGAACAGCCGGTGTTCAACACGGTCGGCATGCTGAAGGGCACGGAGAAGCCGAATGAGTACGTCGTGCTCTCGGCGCATTTCGATTCCTTTGATGGCGGCTCGGGGGCCACGGACAACGGCACGGGCTCGATCATGATGCTCGAGGCGATGCGTCTGCTCGCCACGGCGTATCCCAAGCCGAAGCGCACGATTCTGCTAGGGCACTGGACCGCAGAAGAGCATGGGCTGGTGGGCTCGCGCGCGTTCGTCGAGGATCACCCCGACGTGGTGCAGGGGTTGCAGGCGCTCTTCAACCAGGACGGTGGCACCGGGCGCGTGACGAGCATCAACGCAGGCGGCTTGCCGAATGCCGGCGTCCATCTCACGCAGTGGCTGTCGAAGTTGCCGGAGTCGGTGCGCGCGATGGTCACGCCGCGCATTCCGGGGGCGCCGAGTGGCGGCGGCAGCGATGATGCGAGCTTCGCGTGCAGCGGCGCGCCGGCGTTCGGCATGGGTGGCGTGAGTTGGGACTACGGCAGCTACACGTGGCACACCAATCGCGACACCTTCGACAAGGTCATCATCGACGACCTGCGCCATAACGCGACGCTCGTCGCGATGCTGGCCTATCTCGCGGCGGAGGATCCGGAGACGATCACGCGCGAGCGGGCGAGTGCCGACCAGATCGCGCCGCGCGGGCAGGCGGCGGGGAACGGCGGGGCGTTCGCATGGCCGACGTGCCAGAAGGCGCCGCGTCAGACGAATCCGCGGCTGCGGTAAGTGCGCATGTCGCGTCACGGCGTTCTCCGAACGATCGCGCTCCCGGCGCTGCTGCTCGTCGCGCCAGTCGCAACGCCAGTCGCAACGGCGGACGCGCAGGGCGCGCGCCCGGCTGTTGCGGCGGCGGTGCCGGATACAATCCGAGGGCTTGCCTACGATAGTCTGTCGTGGCAGCCGTTGGCTGGCGCGTTCATCACCGCGGAGCCGGGTGGGGAAACGGCGGTGGCCGATTCGCTCGGACGGTTCCTGATCGTGAGCCCGCGTCCCGTGATGCGACTCATGGCCTTCCACGATCGCGCCGACAAGCTGGGGTTTGGTGAGCTGGTTGCGACGCGTCCCGATGGCGCCACCCCATGGGCGCGGCCGATCGTCGCTACGCCGGGGATGAACACGGTATGGAGCCGTTTGTGCGCCCCCGCGCGGCGCCCGGGCGGCGGTACCGGTGGTATCGTCTTCGGCTCCGTGACCGCCGCGGATGCGCGCACGCGCGTGGGTGGCATCGGCCTCGTGCTGCAGTGGGAATCGATTCGCAGTATTGCCGACACGACACGTCGTCTTGAAACGATCACCACGCGGGCCGATTCCCTTGGCAATTACGTCTTTTGCGGCGTCCAGGATTTCGGCCCGGCCGCCGTGGTGGCGTCGTCCACGCAATGGCGAAGCGATAACGTGCTGATCCCGGCCGATCCGTCGTCGCTGCGGCGGATGGATCTGATCGTGGGCCCCACGAGCGGTGAGGGCGCCTTCGCGACGGTGCAGGGGCGTGTTGTAGATGAAACCGGCGCCATCGTTCCGGCGGCGACGGTGAGCATTGGTGGCTTTGCGGGCGAAATCCTGTCCGGCCCCAATGGTCGCTTCACGCTGAATAACGTCCCCACCGGTAGCCGGATGGTTTCGGCGCGCCGCATCGGCTATCTGTCGAACGATCAGCGCATCGATCTCACGCAGACGGGCGTGCGCGATCTGGTGCTGACGATCGA
This sequence comes from Gemmatimonadota bacterium, assembly GCA_039797155.1. Taxonomy (GTDB): domain Bacteria; phylum Gemmatimonadota; class Gemmatimonadetes; order Gemmatimonadales; family Gemmatimonadaceae; genus Gemmatimonas. The sequence goes on from JBDKIJ010000187.1 coordinate 8,122, forward strand.
GAAGACGGCGACGCTCGAGCGGGTCGTCACGCGCAGCGAGCGGCCGTTGTCACGCGATGCCCGGGAGCTCGATGAACGGAAGCTCGCCAACAAGGGGCGCTTCCTCGACTCGACGTACTTCCGCGGCTACGTGGAGACGCGGCAGGCGCTCGACGTGGCGCCGGGGCTCCGCACGCAGGTGGGGCGCGCGCCGGGCGACTTCATCCTGCGTGGGCGTGGTGACTGTGTGGCCACGCTGTGGGTGAACGGCGTCCGTGAGCCGAACACGTTCGATAGCATGCTGGCCCGCATGCCGAAGGATGAAATCGCGGCGATGGAGATCTATCCCAGCGAAAACGTCGCTCCGGCACGCTTCCAGACGCCCGGTGTGAATTGCGCAGTTGTGCTCGTTTGGACGAAGCAGCACATCAACCGGCGCTGAGTCCCGCTACGGCTGCTTCACGATCACGCCGCCCTTCATCACGAACGGCACGCGATTGAGGAGACGGGCATCGGTGGTGGGGTCGCCCTTCACGGCGACCAGATCCGCGAGCTTGCCCGTCGTGACGCTTCCCAGTTCCTTGTCGACGCCGAGCAGCGTCGCGGCGTTCATGGTCCCGATCGTGATGGCTTGCATCGGCGTCGCCCCGAGGATCTCCACCATGTATTGGAACTCCTCGCCGTTGCGGCCATGGATATCGCTGGTGGCATCGGTGCCCAGGGCGAATTTCACGCCGGCCTGATAGGCAGCGCGCAGACGGGTGCGCCGATCGCCAGCAATGGCGCGCGCCTTGGCAATGGACGCTGCAGGGACGCCCTTCCGTTCACCGTCCTTCACGATTTCCTCGAGGATGATCAGCGTCGGCACCAGATAGGTGCCACGCTGCTTCATCATCGCGATGGCTTCCTCGTCGACCAGACTGCCATGTTCGATGCTGGCGACACCCGCTGCGACGGCCATACGCAGCCCTTCCCCCGCGTGGGCATGCGCCATCACCTTGCGTCCGAGCCGCGTGGCTTCAGACACCGCCGCCGCCAGTTCATCGCTGCCGAATTGCGCGGCTCCGACGGCATCGCCCACCGACAGGATGCCGCCGGTCGCGACGATCTTGATCTGATCCGCACCGTATTTGACGTTCGTCCGCACCTGTTTGCGGACCGCATCGGCGCCATCAACGATCTTGCCGGTCCCGGGGATATCCAGATATGGGCTCCAGCCATTCACATCGGAGTGCCCTCCGGTGCTGCCCAGCGAGGGGCCGGAAGCATGGATACGCGGGCCGACGGTAATGCCGCGATTGACGGCATCGCGGATCGCCACATCCACATAGCTGGCATTTCCCGCTTCACGCACGGTGGTGAAGCCGGCCTCGAGCGTCTTGCGCGCGTTGATCGTGGCATAGATACCACCATGCGCATCGGTTTCCTTTAGTACGGCGAGATCGCCGCCATCGTTATCGATCGACGTGAGATGCGTATGCGCGTCGATGAACCCGGGGAGCAGCGAGTAGCCAGCGAGGTTGAGGCGCTTTGCACCCGCCGGCACTTGAATCGATGCCGCCGGTCCGACGGCGAGAATGCGATCCCCGCGCACGACGACGGTCGCGTTCTGAAATGCGGATCCGTCGCCGACAATGACGCGATCCACGCTGATCGCCAACGTGCTCGGCGTCGCGGGTGCCGGCTGGGCGTGGCTCGCGGAGACGCCAGTCGACATGGCCATCGCCACGATGGCGAGGCGCGCAGGAAGGGGTTGGATGGGTCGCATGAGGCTAAACTACCGCCCCATCGTACTCACCGCTTTCTCGGTCCCTTCGGCGATCCATAGTTCAATCGCCTTGCACATCCGCTCGTACTGCGCCTCGACCAGCTCCCGCTCATCGCGCGGCATGGTATGAAGCACGAAATCCGCGAGGTCGCCGATCTGCCGCCGCTCGTCGACCGGCTTGATGCCGATGCGGAGTCGCGGATACGTCGGCGACTTGAGATGGGCTTCGATGCTCTTGAGCCCATTGTGCCCGCCGGGGCTGCCTGCGGCCCGCAGACGGAACTCGCCCACCGGGACCGCGACTTCGTCCACGATCACCAGCAGGTCCTGCGCGGCACTCCACCCGTCACGCTTGGTGTAGGGGCGGAGGATCTCGCCGCTGCGATTCATGTAGGTGAGCGGCTTGACCAGCTTCACCTTCTTCGTGCCGACGAGCCCGGTGGTGGTCACGGCATCGCCGTCCTTGCGCCACGCGTCGAAGTGCCAGCGTGCCGCCAGGTGATCGACCAGCCACCATCCGACGTTGTGCCGTGTGGCCTCGTATTCGCGCCCCGGGTTGCCGAGGCCCACAATGACTTTCATGCGCAGGGGAAGACGCGCGGGGCGCGGAATGCGCCAGCGTGGGGTCACCACGACGACGGACTCCGCGCCCCGCGAGGTGAATCAGGACGTGATTACTTGTCGTCCGGCTTCGGCTTGCGGATGAGCTCGGGCTCGGCTGCCCCTTCCGCGGGCTCGGCGGCCACCTTCGGCGGCTGCACCACGCACACCGTCGCGCCTGCATCGTCGAGCACCTTGATGCCGGCGGGGAGCTTGAGGTCGGACACGTGCAGCGACTTGCCGAGCTTCACGCCCGAGATGTCGACGTCGATGTGGTTCGGGATGTTCGCCGGATCGACGGCGATGTGCAGCTCGTGCATGATCTGGTCGAGGATACCGCCTTCGAGGCGGACCCCTTCCGGCGTGCCGACGTAGACGATCGGGCACTTCACCGACACGGTCTCGCCCGCCACCAGCTCCTGGAAGTCGATGTGCAGGATGGTGCGCTTGAACGGGTGACGCTGGATCTCACGAATGAGCGTGCGCGACGTCTTGCCGTCGATGCTGAGTTCGATGGCCGTGCTGCTGACGGCGATGCTCTTGACGAGCTTCTCCGTTTCACGTGCGTTCAGCACGAGCGACTGCGGCTCGCGGCCGTGCCCATAAATGACAGCCGGGATGTTGCCGGCCTGACGGATCTTTCGTGCGGCACCCTTGCCGGTATCGGCGCGGCTGCTGGCGGAAAGCGTGGCGGTAGCCATGGGAATTACCTCGAAAAAGTGGTTCGGGAGTAACCGGATGTGGTCGTCCCGGCCAAACTGCGGTACTGCGACTGCGGTACTGCGACTGCGGTTGGGGTACTGCAACTGCGGTTGGGGTACTGCAACTGCGGTTGGGGTACTGCTACTGCGGTTACTCGAAGAGGACGCTCACCGACTGGTCCGCATGGGTGAAACGGATCGCCTTGGCCAGCAAATCCCCCACCGACAGCGTGCGCAGCGATTCGAAGCGCCGTTCCGGCGGGAGGTTGATCGAGTCGGTCACCACCACTTCCTTGATCGGCGCGTTTGACAGGCGCTCCACGGCCGGGCCGCTGAAGAGGGCATGTGTCGCGCAGACGTAGATATCGTTGGCGCCAAGGTTCTTGAGCGCCCGCGCGGCTTCCGATACGGTGCCGGCGGTGTCGATCATGTCGTCGGGGATCAGACAGTCACGCCCTTCGACTTCACCGACGACGTTCATCACCTCGGCGACATTCGCCTTCGGGCGACGCTTGTCGATGATCGCGAACGTGGCGTCCAGCCGCTTGGCGAAGCCGCGGGCCATCTTGGCCGAGCCGACGTCCGGTGCGACGACCACGAGGTCCTTGAGCTCCTTCCGGCGGAAGTAGTTCGTGAACACCGGCGCGGCGTACAGGTGATCGACGGGGACGTCAAAGAACCCCTGCAGCTGATGCGCGTGGAAGTCGAGACCGAGGACGCGATCGGCACCAGCGGTTTCGATCAGATTCGCCATCAGCTTGGCGCCGATCGCGACGCGTGGCTGGTCCTTGCGATCCTGCCGGGCGTAGCCGGTGTAGGGCAACACCGCCGTGACGCGGGCGGCCGACGCCCGCCGCGCGGCGTCGATCATCAGGAGCAGCTCGAGCATGTTCTCGCCCGGCGGGTTGGTCGGCTGCACCACGAACACATCCGCGCCGCGGATATTCTCGTCGATGCGCACGAACACCTCACCGTCCGCAAAACGCGTGCAGGTCACCTTGCACAGCTCCGTCCCGAGGGAGCGGGCCACCTCTTCGGCCAGCGGCTGATTGGCCGTGCCGGAGAGGATTTTGAATCCGCGATTCGACGGTGGGATCACGTCCGAAGCGGGGGTCATGGCAGTCTCGCGCGCGTTGAGGGCGACACCCCGACCACCTCATCGTCGTCGGGAGTGGAAAATCGAACGGGGCGAAGGCTCACCGGTACCGATTGGCGCGGCGTCTCCGTCCCAAATTC
>JBDKIJ010000188.1:0-5416 GCA_039797155.1 Gemmatimonadota bacterium
CCGGTGCACTTGAGCGTCACATGCGAATTCGGTGGCGGCGGATGGGACACCGGGTCCCGAGCGATGTGCCCGGAGCACGACGGGCAGCTAAGTGGCAATCCCGTACGATCCGACGCAATCAGGTGTAGCGCCTGTGCCGGATTGTAGGTGTTCGGACGTGGCTTTCTCATCCAACCTCCTCACGCAAAGATCGCCGACCATGATCCTGCGGCCGACAAGCAGCAACCTATAGAAGCCAAGTATTGAATGGCAGCGATCGCCCCAGAAAATTAACAAAACAGGAATAACCATTAAATCATAAAATGACGGTTTTTCAGTCGGACTTATGAGTACTATCGAAGTGAGACTGTCGTCACCAAATCGGATCCCACCTTGCGAAGCGGTGTCCCATTACTGAGGCTTCTGCTCCATGGGACCCGTGACGAAGACGCCCGAATCAGATCGCGTACTCCATCCGGAGGCGCATCCGTTGATGGTGGATGATGCCACCCGCACCGCATTGCGGCTGTGGGTGATCTTGTCGCGCGCCCACGCGGCCGTGGCGGCCAGAGGCGCTGCCGACATCGCCCGCCACGGCCTCACGCTGGCCGAATTTGGCATTCTGGAGGCGCTCTACCACGTGGGGCCGATGCTCCTCGGCGAAGTCCAGAGGCGGATCCTGGTGTCCAGTGGTGGGATCACCTTCCTGATGGATCGATTGGTCGCGAAGGAGCTCGTGGAGCGTCGCTGCTGCAATACCGATCGCCGCGCCCGTTATGCCGCGTTGACGCCGAAGGGGCAGGCGTTGATGGCCGAGATTTTCCCTGGGCATGCCGCCGCAATTACGGAGGCGATGCAGGGGCTGACCGAAGAAGAACAGCGCATCGCCGCCGAACTGCTGCGCACCATGGGACGCACGGCGGCCGGTTTGGCCGAGGATTCGCGTTAGGACTGGAGCCCAAAAACCCGACAGATTTGACAGACGACCGGAAGGAGAATATCTTAGAAATGAGATATACAACTTTCCTTCCTTTCCGAGGTCCTGCCATGTCGTGGTCGTTCGATCCCGCCCACAGCCAGATCCAGTTCGCCGTGAAGCATCTGGGAATTTCCACCGTACGCGGCGTGTTCGAGCGCTTTACCGGCACGATCGAAGAGGAGAACGGCACGCCGAAGGCCGTGAGCGTGGAGATCGACATCGCATCGCTCACCACGAACAACGAGCAGCGCGATGTGCATCTGCGCAGTGCGGATTTCTTTGATGCCGACCAGTTCCCGAAAGCCACTTTCGCCCTCACCAACTTCAGCCGCAGTGGCGACACGGTAACGGCGACGGGCGAGCTGACGATTCGTGGCATTACCAAGCCGGTCACGCTCACCGGCGAAGTCGGTGGCCCGGCGACGGATCCGTGGGGCAATCAGAAGGTGTCGGCGGAACTGGAGACGAAAATCAGCCGCAAGGAGTTCGGTCTCACCTGGAACGTGGCGCTCGAGGCGGGCGGCGTGTTGGTGAGCGATGACGTCAAGATCCGCATCGACGTCCAGGCGGCGCCGGCGGCGTAACCGGGTACTACAGCGGGAACAGGACGAAGGGGGGTCAGGAGGCAGGAGGCAGAAGTGATCTGCGCCCTGCCTCCTGATCCCCCTTCTCCCTGCTACCCGAGGGCGCCGAGCTGCTCAGTACTTCCAGTCGGCGATGAACAGATTCGTCTCGCCTTCCTTGGCATTGTTCCGATTGCTTGCCCAGATCAGCTGCTTGCCATTCGGGCTGAACATCGGGAAGCCATCGAACTCCGGATTGCTCGTGATTTGCTCGAGTCCCGTGCCATCGAGCTTCACGGTGAAGAGATCGAAATTGCGGCTGCGCGGATTCTTGTGATTCGACGAGAAGATGATCCGCTGCCCATCCGGGGTCCAACTCGGGCCGAAGTTCGCACCGCCCAGCTTCGTGATCTGCCGCTGATCGCTGCCGTCGGCATTCATCACGAACAGCTCCATGCAGTTCGGACGGATCATCCGCTTGGCGAGCAGATCCTGATACGCCTTGAGATCGGTCGGGTTGTCGTAGTGCCACGCGCGATACACGATCTTCGTGCCATCCGGCGACCACCACGGGCCGCCATCGTATCCCGGCGTTGTCGTCAACCGCTTCACGTCGGTCCCATCGACATTCATCGTATAGATGTCGAGATCGCCATCCTTGAGCGACGTGAACACGATGCGCGTGCCGTCCGGCGACAGCACCCCTTCGGCCGTGTACACGCCATAATTCGTCAACCGCTTGAGATTCCGGCCGTCCCGATCGACGGTGTAGATGTCATACGGATCGATCCCCCATACGTAGCCAGCAGACGGATCCAGCTTCGGCGGACACGCCGTGTCGGCGTGATGCGTGGCGGCGAAGAGTAACCGCTTCGCACCCGGCAGGAACCAGCCGCAGGTGGTCTTCCCGCCCACCGACACCTTGCGCAGCTCACTGCCGTCGGCGCGCATGGTGTACTGCTGGTCGCACCGGCGCCCGTCACGGGTGGACTGGAACGTGATCCACTGCCCGTCGGCGCTCCAATACGCCTCGGCGTTTTCCCCGCCGTTGGTAATCTGCCGGAGGTTCGTCAGGGACGATTCGCCGGCTTCCGCTGCCACGCGAATATCGAGGGGGGCGGTGCCGATGACCGGGCTCGCCCCACGCGTGCCCGACGACGAGCAGGCCGCCATCGTCGCGGCCGCGAGCGCCAGAGGCGCGAAGAGGGGAGAAAGACGCATGGGCTGAACCCTAGAAGAGTTCAGCCCATGCGGCAATCCGGAATAGTCCGGAGTTCGTGCGAATCAGGTTTTGGCGATGCCGATCAGTTGCCGCGCCGACGCGCGACCCCCGGCCGGTTCGCGGGCTGCTCCTGGGCGGCCGCCGTGAACAACTCCTTCTGGCTGTTCCCCTTGCGCATCAGCGACATGGCAAGCCGCAGCTGATTGTCGTCCTGCAGGCTGCGCCGCCGTACCAGCGTATCGCCAAACGCAATCTTGGCCACGCGCTCCTCGAGGAACCGATCCACGTCGGTGGCGCCGGCGTCCCAGATGGCCTTGTCGATCTTCACCGTATCGGCCTGCAAGCGACGATAAACCTCGTCACGCCACGCCGGCGACAGCGCGAAATCGGCCTTCACCTTCCCCTTCTGCGCCTCGGCCACGGCGGCGACTGTCGCCTGATACTTGGCGTAGTGCGGCAACAGCGCGCGACGGAGCGCCTGCTCCGCGCTGGAGAGCGTGTCCGGCGAGATGATCACGTCCGGCGTGATGCCACCGCCACCATATAGCGTACGACCTGCCACCGACTTGAACACCGGACGGGCCTTCCGCACCGAATCGGTTTCCATCGAATCCGGCATCACTTCGGCAAACTGCCCATCCGCCGTCATCTTCCGTTCCTTCTGGATGGAGCGTCCCGACGGGGTGAACCACTTGCCCGTCGTGATCTTGAGGGCGTAGCCGCCGTCGAGATTGTAGACCGACTGCACGAGTCCCTTGCCGAACGACGTCGTGCCCAGCACGAGCGCGCGATCGTAGTCCTGCAGGGCGCCGGCGACAATTTCCGAGGCGGATGCCGAACCGCCGTCGACGAGCACCACCAGCGGCACATCGGGCGCCATCGGATCTTCCTGTGCGACGAACTGCTGGAATTCGCCACGGCCGCGGACGGAGAGCAGCTCCTTCCCGCGCGGCAGGAAGAGGTTCGACATGGCGAACGCTTCCTCGAGAATGCCACCCGGATTGCCGCGGAGATCGATGATGATCCCCTTCGCCCCCTGCTTGCGAAGCGCCTGTACCCCTTCGGCAATGTCCGACGTGGTCTGCTCCGAGAAACGCTGCAACGGGAGGTAGCCGGTCCGCTCGTCGAGCATCATGCGATACGGCACCGCCGGTACCTGGATCTGAGCGCGCCGGAAGTTGAGCTTCACCGGCTGCGCGACTCCAATGCGACCGAATGTGACGGTGATCGGCGTACCGATCGGCCCGAGCAGCTTGTTCTGCACCTGCTGCGTGTTGAACCCGCGCGCATTCACCGAATCATCGATGGTCATGATCTTGTCCCCTTCGAGCACGCCACCCTGCTCGGCCGGCGAATTGGGGAAGACCTTGTTCACCGTGACGTAGTCGCCGACCCGCACGATCTCCATGCCGAGTCCGGCATAGCGCCCGTTGGTGTTGCGCGAGAATTCTTCGAGCTGTTTCGGCGTGAACAGCTCACTGTACGGGTCATTGAGCTCCTTCACGAGACCGCGCGCGGCCCGCTCGTAGAGCTGCTGGGCGTCGAGCGTGTCCACGTACCGCAGGGCGACGAACGTCAGCACCTGGTCGAGCAGTTGGGCCCCACCGCGCGTCGTCCGCGCCTGCAGCGCGAAGCCGCCGGCCAGCAGGGGAACGAGTGCGAGGCTGATCAATGCGGCCTTGCGGGAGCGGGTCATGCGAAGCTCGGGAGAAAGACGAAACGAAAGCGGACACGAAAGCTACTGCCACTACGTACGCAGCGGATGCGCCACAGTTCCGGTGCAGCGCCGGCGGTGACCTGCCTCACGCGAGGACGCGTCAGGCTTCTTCGCGTGGTCGGGCGCCGAGGACGTAGTCCACGTGCCACTGGCGGTCGTATTGGCGGATGCCGATGTCGCGCACCAGACCGGCGCTGAGCAGCATTTCGTGCGCCGGCTGTAGCACGCGCTGCAGGTGCGACGGATAGCGCTGCGTGAGGGGTAGCTGCTCGGCGAGCCGCTCGAGGGGGATCCGCCAGGAGAGACGGCCGTCGGCGCGCGCGACCTCGAGCATCCGGTAGAGTCGGCGTGCCACTGGGGACGTCAGTGCGTGATAGCGGGTGGCCGACAAGGTGATGCTGTGTCGCGCCGCCAGATTGGCGCGGAGCGTCGCCGAGAGGGTCACGCGCGCATCGCCCGGCTCGCCTGCGGCGAGATTACCGAAGAGATGGAGCTGTTCGCGATCCGCGACGCGCCGCCGTTGCACCGAGACGGTGCTCAGGATGGTAAAACTGATGTCGTCGTGCCCGGATCCCGCCGACCAGTAGGCGCCCACCGACTCGAGGGTCGTCCGTTCAAGGCGACCCAGCGCCGCGCGCAGCTGCTCGTAGGTGCGCCCATCGGCACGGCGCCCCATGGAGCGCAAGAACGCGTGCAGCGTAAAGGTGACGGCACCATCACTCGGGGCGCCGGCCTCATGGTAGCGGTGCAGCAGCTCGATGTAGACGTCCTGATCGAACGTCCCCGGGAGGCGATCGCCGGGCGCGGGAATGACGCGCCAGCGACCGCCGTTCTCGGTGGTGAACGAGACGGGCGCATCGTCTGCCGAGTCACTCAGACGGAAAAGCGGCAGCTCCTCGAGCGAGCGATCGAGGATGATTCCGCGGACGGACGGCCGACGCCGGGCGGCAAGGGTC
>JBDKIJ010000189.1:0-6523 GCA_039797155.1 Gemmatimonadota bacterium
AGAGCCGCCGAGGATCATCGAGATCGATCGGGGGCCGTACGGAGGTGTCCATGACCAGTTCGGGCTGGCATCCCTCGCCATCCGCTTCTCGGAGCCTGTCCTGGTGGAAGGGCAGCCGAGCATCTGGGGCGTTGCAAACGGGGAACCGAGCTTCACCAGCACGTATGACGCCTTGAGCGACACGCTGTTCATCGCGTTCGCCCAGCCGCTGCACGAGGACCGTCTGACGGTTGTGCTCGGTGACGGCATCACCGATCTCGCGGGCAACCTGCTCGATGGCGAGATCATCTCCCCGACGCGGGGCGACCTCCCCTCGGGCGACGGGGTGGCGGGTGGGCTCGCCGTACTCCGGTACGACATCCTCACGGGAGACGCGAATTCCGACGGCGTTGTCAATAGCCACGATGCGGCGGCGATCGTCGCTTCCCTCGGACTCTGCGAGTCGGACGCTGGCTTTGACGCTGGGGCAGACGTGGATGACGACGGCTGCGTGAATGTGCACGACATCGCGGTCTACTACGCGGGAGTCGGAGGCTACCTTGCCGAGCTCGATGGGTCTGCGCCGACCGTGCAGTCGCTGCAGCGTGCGGATGGCACGCCACTCGCCGGCGACGTTGAGACACTCGATGTGGTCTTTAGCGAGCCGCTCGATCCACGCTCGGTCCGCGCAGGCGCGATCGCATTCCGATCGTTGGGCGGGACGCTGTTCGCACCAGTCAAGATGCTGCTGCAGGCAGACGGAGTGACGGTGACTTGCCGTTTTGCTCCACCGATCTCGGCTTGCGGCAACTACATCGTTCCCATTTCGAACGCGATCTGCGACCAGTCGGGCATGCTGCATGTCCCGTCAGACACGCCCGCGAGCTTCAGCGGCTCGCTCCCGCCGGCCGCGCCCATCCTCGATCCATTCCCGGCATTGACATCCTCGGCCGGCGTCACCATCTCCGGCATCATCCCCGCGAAGTCCGGTTTCGCCAACGCCGTGGCCGTGCGCATCCAGGGACCCGACCAGGTCGTGACGGCACCCGCGAACGGGACCTTCTCGGTCACCATGCCGCTCGAGCCGGATGAGATCAACTACCTCTACGTCAGCGCGGTCTCGCCGTGCGGCATCGCCTCGGCTCCCGTGGTTGCCGAGGTGTCGCGGGACATCGCGCCGCCGAACCTGAGCATCCAGTTCCCGCCCGAAGGCACCGAGACGCTCGATGCCGCCATCAACATCGGTGGCTCGATCGGCGACACCATCTCGGGATTCCAGGGCCTGAGCGTCACGGTGAACGGCCGCCCCGCGGCGGTCGACATCGGCATCGGGCAGAACGGCACCTGGGTGGTCCAGAAGGTCGCGCTCGAGAAGATCGGTCAGCCGACCACGCTCACCGTCGTCGCGACGGATGTGCTCGGCAACACGATCACGCGCACCCGCACGATCACCCGCGTCGCCCCACCGAAGGAGGCCGCGACGATGCAGGTGCTCGCCGGCGATGATCAGGGCGGCACGGTGCGGACTGCGCTCTCGCAGCCGATCCAGGTGCGCGTGCTCCGAGGCGACGGAACGCCGGCCGTCAACAAGCCGGTGACCTTCCGCATCACGCAGGAGGACGGGCAGCTCACCGGTCCCGGCATCGGCTCGGGAACCCTCGTGTATCAGGTCGTCACGAATGCCCAGGGCATTGCGAGTGCGAACTGGACGATGGGCTCGACGGCGGGCTGCGGCAACAACCGCGTCGAGGTCATGGCGTCGAATGTGGTCGGTGTCGCCCGCTTCAGCGCGACCGCGCTTCCGCTCGCGGCCGATCAGATCAACGTCGGATCCGGCAATGACCAGCGTGTCGAGACGGGTGGAGTCGCGCCGCTTCCGCTCTCGGCGTGGGTGAGCGACTCGAACAACCCGATCGAGGGAGTCCCCGTGACCTTCACGGTGCGCGAGGGTGGCGGTCTCGTCAACGGGCTCGAATCCGTGACGGTTCCGACGCGGGCGACCGGTCATGCCGACGTGACCTTCACCGCGGGTCCTGATGCCGGCATCAACCGTGTCGAGGCGACCTTCGCCGGGAACAGCGGGGTCCCGGCGGTGTTCACCACCTATGGCATCGCCCGCGACCTGAGCAAGCCCACGACCTTCCGCGGCTTGGTGCTGGACAACTCGAACCGCACGATCGGCCGCGTGAAGGTGACGCTGAAGTTCGGCACGACCCTCGTCGGTCCGCGCCTCACCAACGACGAGGGACAGTTCGAGTTCACCGATCTCGCGAACGATGGCGCGGTGCATGTGATCGTCGAGGGCTTCACGGCAAACAAGCTCGGCGGCCAGCCGATCCCAGCGGGTATGCGATTCCCATCGCTCGGATACGACACGGCGATCGTGCCCAATGCCGAGAACACGCTCGGCAAGCCGATCCTGCTGCCGCCGCTCCTCGACGAGAACAGCGTGATGTGGGATGGACAGAGTGATGTCACCTTGACCTGCGCGGGCCTCGACGGCCTTCGATTCAAGGTCAAGGCGGGGTCGATGACGCTCGAGAATGGGTCGCACCCGACGCCGACCGCGCCTGTGCGCCTGAGTGTGAACCAGGTGCATCACGACGACATCCCCATGCCGATGCCGAACGGCGTCGCACCTCCGTTCGCGTGGACATTTCAGCCCGCGAGCGCGACCTTCGATCCGCCTGTCGAGATCGAGTACCCGAACATGTCGGCGCTCGCGCCCGGCGCGACGGCCTACTTCCTCACCTTCAACCATGACCTCGGCGAGTTCGAGATCATGGCGCCGGGGCGCGTGTCCGAGGATGGTTCGACCATCGTGACGGAACCAGGCGCAGGCCTGCGACTATCGGGCTGGGGATGCAACTGTCCGCCGTATGCGGTCAGCGGGGAGGTGTGCTCCACTGGATCGGGCGGCGCAGCGGGCATCGGAATCACATTCAACGGACAATCCCCAAGTGATTTTCACGACTTCCTCGCTGGGTGGGAATCCGTTGAAGTGACGGTTTGCTCCTGTGATGAAGATGCGCAAGTTGACTTGACGGTGACGGGGATCTCGGGGGGAACAATCATAGAGCGTAGATCGAACCGCAGCTTCCGCGTCGAGTTCGGAAACACACGTGATGAGTTCGCGACCGCAGGATTTAGTGCCAACGAACCCGTGAAGTACAGCGTGACGGCATCGGTTGCGGGCGTAGGAACCAGGACGGTTGAGATCACGCAAGACCCCGTCTCGGTCATCCGGCAGGAGTATGTGGATTTCAAAAAGTTTGCGGGCTACACCGGCGCAGTTCCTCCGCGCTCGGCGATCAGAGCGCCCTCTTCGTGCGTAAACGGAGGATTCGCTGCGCATGAGTTCAATCCGCCAGTGAGTGGGTGTAACTGCGTTGCAGGCACCGTGAATCCCCCATACGGCCTTATTGTCGATGGGTGCCTCGATGAGCTCGCTTGCAGTGTTCGAAGCGCGTTCGGCGCGGCTCTCTTGATCAAGAGTGCGAACAGAACGCCTCGGCGAAATCTGTGTTGTCTTGGTGCCATCAACAGCAATCATCAGCTCGGAAATGCGGTGGACTTGCAGCCCGTGCTAAGGAACGCAGCTTCGATGCGCAAGCTCTATGTTGATGCCAGCGGTGTTCAACTCGCGCCGCGCGTCATCCTTGAGCAGAACGCCAATGCGCTACTGCCAGTGAGCTGGATGCCACCGTTGGTGACACCGAACGCTGGCGCGGGTTCGCCAACGACGAGGCTGACCAACGGTGCCGACTGGGTCGATGTTGCAGATGAAGACGGTGATCTGCTGCCAGATCGGGTCGTGGGCATGTCTCAACCCTTCATCTTGGCAGAGCCTAGAACCTGGAACTACCTCGTCGGCGACCGCATCGCAAGCGGGGTGTTCAAGTTCGCAGCTGTCTCACCGATCGCGCTGGGAGACCCACTCCTCGTGCAAGACCATGACGACTCTGGAGGAACCCCGCTCGGATGGCGAACACTGTCGGAGTTCTTCGGAATCGCCACTCACGTGCATGTCGACCGGCCTCAAGGTGGTTGCTCACCAGTGTTTGGTACGGAACCCGCCGACGAAGCGACTGTCCCGGAATGGACGTATCAGGTCGCTGGTCGCACCATCACCGCCATAGGCGCGAACGGCTTCATCATCCCGAATGTCACCGCTGCGGACCAATGGGGGCCCGATGGCCCCGGCAGCCCGCCCGACTTCCTTGGCGATGACGTGATTCGTGTCGTAGGGACGGCGGTCGTCAATGGGCAGACCCGCTATGCCATCAGCGAGCCTTTCCGCATGACCGGCGACGGCATCGTTTCGCTTGGAGAGTTCATCGAGACCGATCTTCCGCCCCTTCTTCCGGCTGCCATCTCACTTGTTGCGCCGAGTAGCTCCGTCGCCGTTGGCTCGACGATGGCGCTCCTTACGCGGGCACTCCAGAGCGATGGCACGATCGTGGACGCGACGCCTGCCACCAGTTGGACCACCTACCGCACCAGCAATTCTGCGCTCGCCACCGTGAGCCAGGACGGAGTGGTCACGGGCATCGCCACCGGTCGGGTGTTCATCACCGCGCAGAACAATGCCGCGACGGCGGTGCGCCAGGTCGATATTGTGGCGTCGGCCCTCGAGACGATCGTAACGGGAACCGTGCAGCTTCCTTCGGGCGCTCCTGCTGCGGGCGCGACTGTCACATCATCGCTTGGAGGCAAGGTCACTACCTCGGCCGAAGGCGCGTATGAACTCCCCCTCGTTGTGCCGACAGGTCAGTCGAGCATCGTCATCTCGGCAGCTGTTGAGGTCGCGGGTGCGTTCTTCACGGGCTCGAGCTCAGTGACTTCACTTGTCGCGGGGGGATTCACCGAGGCGGGAATCCTCACGCTCTCGGAGGTCTCGTCCTCGGTCAACTCCTGGGTTGGCAACGGCAATCCGGGTGACTGGTCCGACGTGCGGAACTGGTCCCTCAGCCGAGTGCCTGGCTCCAATGATGATGTGGTGATTCCGGCATCGGCTGTGGCCGTGGTGCTGCAAGCGGATACCACCATGCGTAGCCTCAACTGCTCCGCAAATCTCACGCTTCAAAGCGGAACCGTGACGGTGACCTCGACTGCAAGCATCACGGGCTTCCTTCGCATTCAAGGCGGCGCCGCAGCGGGCGGTACGTGGACGGTCGCGCAGGCGGCGCTGGTAAATGCGAACGCCGGGAATCGGCTCAGCGAGCTCACCTGGAACGGGGACCTCGAATTAAGCGCGAGTAACGCCGCTCTCCGCATCAAGGATGTCGTGCTGAACGGCACGGCGACGCTGTCGGGTTGCGAGTCGGCCCTGAGATTCGAGGGCACGCAGACGTTCCGGTCGGGCACGATCGTGCTCGACGGCGGATGTTGGAAGGCACTGTCTATGTGGACTGCTGGCACGCTGACGCTCGGCACCGAGGTGAAGGTGCGGGGCGACTACGGCCGGATCGGCGTCGAGGGCTCAGCCATGACGCTCGTGAACGAGGGCACGATCGACTGCGACGTCCCGGGCGGAGTGTTCGAGATCGGCCGCCCGGACTCGGGCTCGCTCTCGAACTCTGGGACGATCCAGGCGGTATCGGGGTCTTGGATTCGCATCCTCTGTCCGTGGTCGAACTCCGGCATGATCAGCGTGCCCTCGGGCACGCTCGGGCTCGGGACGCTCGTCTCGAACACGGGACGCGTGTCGCTCGGCTCGGGCGTGCTCGAGATCGCGGGCGTTTTCACGCCATCGCTGCTCGATGCAATGCTCGATGCGATTTCCTTGGGATCGGAGTGCTCCATCCTTGTGTCTGGGACGCTGGACAACTCGGAGAACTCCTGGACGCTGTCGCGCGCGCTGTCCCTGGACGGCTGCACCATCACGGGCGGCACGGTGACGGTGTCGGCGGGCGGATCTATGGCGATCACTTCCAACTACAGCAACCGCCTCGTTGGCGTGGTCTGGAACGGGGACATCGCGCTGAACGCGCCGTACGCATCCCTGCGCATTAGGGATGTCGAGCTGAACGGCACGGCGACGCTGTCGGGTTACTACTCGGCACTGATGTTCGAGGGCACGCAGACCTTCCCGTCGGGCACGATCGTGCTCGACGAGCAGGCGTCTTCTCCGAGTCTGGAGATGTGGAGCGAGGGCACACTCACGCTCGGCTCCGATGTGACGGTGCGGGGCAGCAGCGGCGGGATCGGCGTCTGGGGTGAAACCATGGCGCTCGTGAACGAGGGCACGATCGACTGCGACGTCCCGGGCGGAGTTTTCGAGATCGGCCGCCCGTACTCGGGCTCGCTCTCGAACTCGGGGACGATCCGAGCGGTGCCGGGTTCTTCGATTCGTATCAGCTGTCCGTGGTCGAACTCCGGCATGATCAGCGTGCCCTCGGGCACGCTCGGGCTCGGGACGCTCGTCTCGAACACGGGAAGCGTGTCGCTCGGCTCGGGCGTGCTCGAGATCGCGGGCGTTTTCACGCCATCGCTGCTCGATGCAATGCTCGATGCAATTTCCTTGGGATCGGAGTGCTCCATC